>USDI01000136.1 GCA_900553305.1 uncultured Lachnospiraceae bacterium | reverse complement strand
TGCTTTTGCAATTATTTTTTTGTGATTTAAAAGCATGGATTTCAGAAAACTTCTGTTTTCATAAATAGAATAAATAAAATAATAGATTCAGATTCGATCATTTGAAATATATGCTTTATAGAGAATATCGCATACGAAATATTGTATGTCAATCATAAAAACCGGCAAATTATTTTCATCCACTCCCTGCGGTTGTTAACCACAAATTCTTCTACCGTTCCCTCTTTCGTATGCACTGCAATGGAACGTATTTTCTTCCCCTTGCTTACGGCTGTGATATCCGTATACGGAACGGTCCATTCTCCCACGGTGGTATTGAGGGCATGCGGCACAAAGCAGAACCGGTCTTCCATAAGGAAGATCCACCCGCCAACTGCTTCTTTATGGACCATACGGTTGGCTGCTCCATCATACAGAACCGTTCCTTCTATCCCGTAACGTTTCCGCAACCGGTCTTTCCTTGAAGCTAAAATTATCGTAAATAACATCATGATTACGGCAAAAAACAGGCCGCCAAGGATCCCCAGCAGCAATCCCTTCCGTAATGATCCGAATATTACGGAACATAACAGTCCCATCGGGATTCCCCAGCCCAGCCAACAGATTATATAATTTAAAACGTATGGATTCTTTTTCATTCTGAATATCTTATCCTTTACCCATTATACAATTGGCAGATAACCGTTCTTATCCGGAACGAATCATCTGCCAATGTCAATCTTCCTTAATGTTCTACAATTGATTTTCTTGGACACTTCGACATACAGACGCCGCATCCAACGCATTTCTCATAGTCAATCGCTGCATGGAAATTGCTGATGGTAACCGCATCCTGCGGACAGTTCTTCTTGCAGAGAGAACAGCCGATACAGCCGACCTGACAATCCTTCATGGTAACCGGTCCCTTATCCTCGGAGCTGCAGGCTACCGTATACTTTGTATCATAGGGAATGAGGGAAATCAGATGTTTCGGACAAACCTCCACACACTTACCACAGGCCTTACAAGCTTCCTTATCTACAACGGCTACTCCGTTTACGACATGAATGGCGTCAAACGGGCACACGGATACGCAGGTTCCAAACCCCAGACAGCCGTTATTACAGCTCTTCGCACCGCCATTCGGGACAAAGGACAGCATCCGGCAGTCCTTAATTCCATGATATTCATAATCCAGTGTGGTTTTGTCACAGTCTCCCTGACAGGCTACAAATGCGACCTTCCGCTCGGTTTCTCCGGCTTCTACTCCCATAATTCCGGCGATGACCTTTCCAACAGCCTCTCCACCTACCGGACAGGCATTGACCGGTGCTTCTCCTTTCGCGATTGCTGCGGCAAGACCGCTGCATCCGGGGAATCCGCATCCACCACAGTTATTTCCCGGGAGCGCTGCAAGCACCGCCTCTTCCCTTTCATCTACTTCTACTTTGAACTGGATAGCGGCAATTCCGAGAAAGATACCAACAAAAAGACCGACTCCACCAACAACTGCTATTGCTAAAATTACTGCACTCATTTTATTGGCTCCTTTCTACAACAATCCTGAAAATCCACAGAAAGCAATTGCCATCAGTCCTGCGGTAATCAGGACAATCGGCATTCCCTTAAAGGATTCCGGAATATCATTATATGCCATCTTTTCACGAATACCGGCAAGAATTACAATGGCAATCGTAAACCCTGCAGCAGTTGCAAAACCATTTACAACACCCTGAAGGATTCCATAGTCTTTCTGCACATTCGTTAATGCGATGCCAAGTACGGCACAGTTTGTTGTAATCAGGGGCAGATATACACCAAGCGCCTGATACAGTGACTTCATGAATTTCTTTAAAAACATTTCCACAAACTGTACCAGCGCTGCAATCACCAGAATAAATACAATTGTCTGTAAATAAGTCAGATCAAGCGGTGTTAAAATGTACTGATAAATCAATCCTGTCACCGCGGAGGACAGGGTAATAACGAAGATAACCGCGGTTCCCATTCCCGCTGCGGTATTAGTCTTCTTGGACACACCAAGGAACGGACACAGTCCAAGGAACTGACTCAGTACCACGTTACTGATTAAGGAAGAGGAAACCAAAATTATAAGTAATTCTTTAATCATTGTTCTTTTCCTCCTTCTTCTCATCTTCTGTATTCTCTGACTTCGTTACTTCATTTTCATTCTTTACCGTCTCTTCTACTGTTGTTTCCTTTGCTTCTACCGGTTCTGCCACACGGCTTCCACAGCCGGCTTCGCCACAATGCATACAGTCGGAATTACAGCCGGACTGGATCTTCGACATATCCTTACCCTTCTCCTGTCCTTTGCGCTTGATGTAATTCTGGATTGCGGTCAGGGCTGCCAGTACAAAGAAGGCACCCGGTGCCAGGACAAAAATGCTGCAGGGAACATAGGAATCCGGCATAACATGGAATCCGAAGATTTCACCTGCACCGATCAGTTCACGGACAGCTCCGATAATCGTAAGCGCCAGCGTAAAACCAAGTCCCATTCCGACTCCGTCAAAGAAAGATGGGATCACCTTATTCTTGGAGGCATAGGCTTCCGCTCTTCCAAGAATGATACAGTTTACAACGATCAACGGGATATACAATCCCAGTGCATCATACAGGAACGGAATGTAGGCCTTTAACAAAAGCTCCACAACCGTTACAAATGAAGCAATGATTACAATAAATGCCGGAATACGCACCTTATCCGGAATAATATTCCGAAGCATGGAAATAAACATATTACTGAGTGCCAGGACCACCATGGTGGTAAGTCCCATACCAAGTCCGTTGATGGCTGATGTTGTTACGGCCAGTGTCGGACACATACCAAGCATCAATACGAAGGTCGGATTCTCTAAAACGATACCGTTCACGAGACGCTCAGGTACACTATTTTGCTTCATAGCTGACACCTCCTAACTTCGTCTGGAAATAATAAAGTCCTCCATTTACGGCTGTCGTCAATGCATTGGAAGTGATGGTCGCACCACTGATTGCATCAATCTGGCTGTCAGAGGTTGCCCCCTGCTTCGTTACCATGAAACTGCTTACCTTCTTTCCGGCATACTGCGGTTTTAAGACAGCCTCAGCCTTCATCCCCAGGCCTGCGGTTTCTGAAATGCTTAAGATAGAAATTCCGTTTACGGTTCCATCGTTTGTAATACCGAGGGTAAAGGTAATATCTCCACCGTAACCTGCATGAGAGGTCAACGTTAATACATAACCTAAACCGGTTCCGGCTGCATCAACCGCTTCCAGAGCCTTATCCACATCCACATCGGCAAATCCGGCTTCTTCCCATTCACTTATGTATGCACTGTCTTCTTCGATCGCAAGTTCGTTAAAATCCGATGCTCCTTGAAAGACCTCTGCATAAGCCTCCTTGGCAGCCTTTTCTTCGGCCTGCGCAATGGGTTCCTTCGTTACATTATATACAAATCCCAGAACAAATCCGGCAATCAGTGTTATGGCAAAAAGGATTGCCGCATCCTTTATCATATTTTTCATGCGTGCTCCCCTCCTTTACCAAACGGCTTCGGCATGGTAATCTTCTCGATCAGAGGCACAAGAAGGTTGCCGAGAATAATGGCATAGGAAACACCCTCTGCGGATGGTCCAAAGAGCCGGAAAACACCCGTCAGAATGCCTAACAGCATGCCATACAGATACTGTCCCTTTTTCGTAACGGGACGTGTTACATAATCTGTTGCCATGAAAAATGCGCCCAGCATCAGACCGCCGCCGGCCAGATGTGCACTGATGAACGCCGGATCAAATCCGTGTCCGCCAAACAGACATAAGAATACAATAAAGGTCACGATATAGGTTCCCGGTATTCTTAAATCAATGACTCCAAGCAGAATCAGGAAGCAGGCACCGATCACAATGGCAATCATCGAGGTTTCACCGATCGTACCTGCAGTTTTACCAATGACCATTTTCAGGATATCCACGTTCTCTCCTGCTTTTAACTGGGCAAGCGGTGTCGCACCACTGTAGGCATCCGTATTGAAATTACACATGATGGATGTGTAGGAAATCAACAGAAAACACCGTGCGCCAAGGGCCGGGTTCATAAAGTTCTGCCCCAGACCGCCAAACAGCATCTTTACTACAAGGATTGCAAAAATACCACCGACAACACCGATCCACCAGGGTGCAGTAGACGGAAGGTTTAATGCAAGTAAAAGTCCTGTGACAACTGCAGAATAATCTCCGATTGTCACCGGTTTATGCATCAGTTTCTCATAAATGTATTCGGTAAGCACTGTTGTTGCTACCGTAACTAAAATTAAAATCAGTGCATCCAGTCCGAAATTGTAAATACCGAACCCGGCAGCCGGAAGTAATGCAATAATTACTGCCAGCATGATATTGCTTGTCGTAATATGGGAGCGGACATGGGGATTGGATGATACCTTCATTAATTGACTCATTTCCTTCTCTCCTCTACTTCTTTTTCTTGGCAAGCTGCATCCGGCGCATCGACTTGATGGTCTGCGTCAGAGGGCGCTTAGCCGGGCAGATATAACTGCAGCAGCCGCACTCACAGCATTCCATGCCATTGTTCTTTACAAAAGCTTCTTCATCGTAATGCTCGGCATATTCCGCAAGCTTCTTCGGAACTACCCGTCCCGGGCAGACCTCCACACATTTGCCGCAATTAATACATGCAGAAGGCTCCATAGCCGATACGTCATCCTTCGTCATACAAAGAAGTGCTGAGGAAGTTTTGGTCGTCGGTACTTTCAGGTCAAAGATACCAAATCCCATCATCGGTCCTCCGGAAACGATCTTTACAGGCGGCTCCTTAAAGCCTCCTGCTTCCTCCACCAGTTCTTCATATAAGGTACCGATTCTGACACGGAAGTTCCGGGGATCTGCTATCGCATCTCCGGTCACCGTTACAATACGGTACATCAAAGGTTTTCCTTCCATGACTGCGTTATAAATGGCAATTACAGTATCCACGTTGTTCACAATACATCCCACATCGGACGGAAGCATGGAAGAATTGATCGCACGCCCTGTTGCAGCAAAAATCAGCTGACGTTCCGACCCCTGCGGATACTTGGTCTTCAATGCTTTCACCGTAATCTTCGTTTCATCCTTTGTCAGATGCTTTAATCTCGTAATACAGTCCGGCTTATTATCTTCGACAGCAAGAATTCCTCTTGCGTTATCAAAAAGACTCAATGCAATTTTTAAACCGCCAATCAGCCTTTCCGGCTCCTCTAACATCTTCCGGTAGTCGGATGTCAGATAAGGTTCACATTCTGCGCAGTTCACAATGACATATTCAATTTTGTCCGGCTCCTTCGGAGATAACTTTACTGCGGTCGGGAATCCAGCGCCGCCCATACCGACAATACCGGCTTTACGGATCCGTTCAATCTTCTCTTCCTTCGTCATTGACGCATACTCTTCGGAATCAAAGTCCATGGCTTTGGGCCATTCTACCTCTTCATACGTCCCGTCATTCTCAATCACGATACTCATCACATTGTCACCGGTCACAACTCTGCGCGGTTCAATGCCCTTCACGGTTCCGGATACGGAAGCATAGATTGGTGCCGAAACGAAACCTCCCGCTTCTGCAATCAACTGACCGACCAGTACGTGGTCTCCCTTAGCAACAACAGGCTTTGCAGGCGCCCCGATATGCTGGGATAACGGATAGACAAGTTCGCCCTTCGGATCTACATCCTTAATCGGCTTCGACTTCGACATATCCTTGCCATCATAGGGGTGAATTCCCCCTGAAAACGTTAATCTTGCCATATCTTACCTTCTTTCTAAACGTATTCTTAATAAATACAAACCTGTCTTAACTATACTAAATTTTTCGATAAAATACTACAGTATTTTTGAAAAATGTGTTACACTATTGTTGGGTAATTATGAAAATTTGTAACTGCAAAAATGGAGAAGAGTTACTAAAATTCCCTACTAACTTATCGAATGAATGGATTGTTATTTTATGAAAACAGAAGAGATCATTTTAAATAATTTTCAATTGAAATACCCTTTGGAGCGCCTTGCCCTGCTTCCCGATATTCTGTTTCTGGATATCGAAACTACCGGCTTCTTAACCGGAAGTTCAAGCATCTATCTGATTGGCTGTGCCTATTACGAGGATGGCAACTGGAAGATCCGTCAGTGGTTTGCACAGACGCCCGATGAAGAAAGTGAGATTTTATCTGCGTTCCTTACTTTCGCAGAGCCTTATTCTTATTTAATCCACTATAACGGCAACACTTTTGATCTCCCTTTTCTTCGCAGGAAGGCAGACAAATACG
>USDI01000135.1 GCA_900553305.1 uncultured Lachnospiraceae bacterium | reverse complement strand
TTGACAATTATCAAAAGCTTTATGATTTTTATGGAGAATTGCTGACAGAGCATCAGAAGAAGATCTATGAGGATGTTGTATACAATGACTTCTCGTTATCCGAGATTGCCGAAGAGAACGGAATCAGCCGTCAGGGAGTACATGATCTGATCCGGCGGTGCAATAAGATTCTGCAGGAATATGAGAACAAGCTTCATTTAATAGAACGTTTCGTGAAGATCCGGGAAGAAGTGGGAAGTATTCAGAAGATGGCAGAGAATCCACAGATTTCGAAGGAAGAGCTGATTGGCAAGGTGAATGAAATTTCCCATCGGATTATTGAGGAGTTGTAAACGATTTGATTCGGAACAGCTACAATTTGTGAACAGGATAGGCTGTTGTCCGTATATAGATACTGTAGATACTGATGTTATTGCAGGAACGAGGTTAAGGAATGGCTTTTGAGAGTCTGACAGATAAACTTCAAAACGTATTTAAAAAACTGAAAAGCAAAGGCCGCCTCACAGAGGAAGATGTCAAGGTTGCACTGAAAGAAGTCAAGATGGCGCTGTTAGAGGCCGATGTAAACTTCAAGGTTGTTAAGCAGTTCATCAAGTCTGTGGAAGAGCGTGCGATCGGTTCCGATGTCATGAACGGACTGAATCCCGGACAGATGGTAATTAAGATCGTTAACGAAGAAATGATTGCCCTGATGGGATCGGAAACGACCGAGTTACAGTTCCAGCCTGGTAAGGCGATTACTACGATTATGATGTGTGGTCTTCAGGGTGCCGGTAAAACAACCGCAGCAGCCAAGATCGCCGGAAAGCTGAAGCTGAAAGGAAAACGCCCACTGCTTGTTGCCTGTGACGTATATCGTCCGGCGGCAATTAAACAGTTGCAGATCAATGGTGAGAAACAGCAGGTAGAAGTTTTTGCCATGGGAGATAATCAGAATCCTGTGGATATTGCGAAAGCCGCTGTGGAACACGCACGTAAGAACGATTTAAACGTTGTAATTATCGATACCGCAGGCCGGTTACATGTCGATGAAGATATGATGGTTGAGCTTGAAGAGATCAAGCGCAATGTGGAAGTACATCAGACTCTCCTCGTTGTGGATGCCATGACCGGTCAGGATGCCGTAACCGTAGCGAGTCAGTTCAACGACCGTATCGGAATTGACGGCGTGGTACTTTCCAAGATGGATGGTGATACCCGAGGCGGTGCAGCCCTTTCTGTTAAAGCTGTTACCGGCAAGCCGATTCTTTATGTCGGCATGGGCGAAAAGTTAAGTGATCTGGAGCAGTTTTATCCGGATCGTATGGCAAACCGGATCCTTGGAATGGGAGATGTGCTTTCCCTCATTGAAAAGGCACAGGAGAACATTTCCATTGACGAGAACAAGGAAAAGGAAATGGCTGCCCGGATGAAGAAGGGCAAGTTCGATTTTGATGATTACTTAGAGAGCATGAAGCAGATGCGGAACATGGGAGGTTTAAGCAGTATTCTTTCCATGATGCCCGGTATGGGGAGCAAGCTCGGGGATGTGGAATCCATGATTGATGAAAAGCAGCTTGCCAGAACCGAAGCAATCATCTTAAGCATGACTCCGGAAGAAAGGAAGAATCCGAAGCTGATGAATTTAAGCCGTAAGGGCAGAATCGCGAAGGGCGCAGGCGTGGATATTGCCGTAGTCAACCGCTTTATCAAGCAGTTTGAACAGTCCCAGAAGATGATGAAGCAGATGCCCGGACTAATGGGCGGCAAGCGCGGCAGAGGAATGTTTGGTGGTATGAAGTTTCCATTTTAGGAAGTTTTATATAAATAGAAATGATTATTTAATTACACTATGGAGGTGAAACAAAATGGCAGTTAAAATCAGATTAAGAAGAATGGGTCAGAAGAAAGCTCCTTTCTATAGAATCGTAGTTGCAGATTCACGTTCTCCCAGAGACGGAAGATGTATCGAAGAGATCGGTACTTATGACCCGAACACAGATCCCAGCACTTTTAAGGTAAATGAGGAGCTTGCTAAGAAGTGGTTAGCAAACGGAGCTCAGCCTACAGAAGTTGTCAGCAAGATTTTCAAGCAGGCAGGAATTGAGAAATAATTGTATGTTGTCTGGCCCTTTTGGAGGTGAACAATGAAAGAATTAGTAGAAGTAATTGCTAAAAACCTTGTTGATCATCCTGAAGAAGTCGTTGTTACAGAGAAAGAAGAAGGAAAACATATTACGGTTGAACTTCATGTGGCAGCATCTGATATGGGAAAGGTGATCGGTAAGCAGGGAAGAATTGCGAAAGCAATCCGTGCCGTTGTAAAAGCTGCATCATCGAAAGATAACAAGAAGGTAGACGTGGAAATCGTCTAATGTGGGTGTAAAACCCGTTTAAGATAAGAGGGAGTTCTTCGGAGCGCCCTCTTAGTTACTATAGACTGTCTGTATTTAAGTTATATTGTAGGATTACGATGGGGGTTATTATGGAAAAACTCTTACAGGTGGGAGTCATTTCTTCCACGCATGGAGTACGCGGAGAGGTCAAGGTATTTCCGACGACCGATCAGGTACAGCGTTTTAAAAAGTTAAAGGAAGTCATTCTGGATACCGGAAGCGAACAGAAGGTATTGAAGATTGAAAGTGTGAAGTTTTTCAAGCAGTTCGCAATCTTAAAATTTGAACATTATGATAATATTAATGATATAGAGAAATATAAAGGAAAGAGCCTTTACGTCACAAGGGAAAATGCCGTGAAGCTTCAAAAGGACGAGTATTTCATTGCAGACCTGATTGGCATGACTGCAGTTTCGGATGATGAGGCATTAAAGGGAACCCTTACCGATGTGATTGAAACCGGGGCCAATGATGTGTATGTCATCGCATTAGAGGATGGAAGAGAGCTTCTGCTTCCGGCCATTAAGGAGTGTATCCTTAAGGTCGATGTGGAAGGAGAACAGCTCACCTTTCATTTGATGGAGGGACTTCTTTAAAGATGAATTTTCATGTATTGACCTTATTTCCTGAAATGATCGATCAGGGAGTCCGTACCAGTATTACCGGAAGAGCCATAGAAAGGGGCGTCATTTCCCTGGATCTTGTGAATATCCGGGACTATACGAAGGACAAGCACAAGAAAGTGGATGATTACCCGTACGGCGGTGGAGCCGGTATGCTGATGCAGGCACAGCCGGTATACGATGCATTCTTAAGTATTACGAAGAACTTAAAGAGCAGAATGCGCCCAAGGGTAATTTACATGGCACCGCAGGGCAGGACGTTTCATCAGCAGATGGCAAGGGAGCTGGCCCGTGAAGAGGATCTGATCATTCTTTGCGGACATTATGAGGGAATCGATCAGAGAGTACTGGATACAATCGTGACGGATTATGTATCGATCGGAGATTACGTGCTGACCGGCGGGGAACTGCCTGCCATGGTGATGATTGATGCGATCTCCCGTATGGTGCCTGGGGTACTTGGCAACGAGGATTCGGGAGAAACCGAGAGCTTTTCCAATTATCTGCTGGAATATCCGCAGTATTCCAGACCGGAGGAATGGAACGGGCAGAAGGTTCCGGAGGTTCTTCTATCCGGCAACCATGAAAAGGTGGAGGAATGGCGGCTTACGCAATCTTTGGAGCGGACGAAGGAGCTGCGCCCCGATCTGTATGAAAAATGGGCAGCCGAAAATCAGGATTATTTCGAACGGCTGCGTAAGAGGGAAGCACGGAAGAGACAGAAGGAAGAACGCAGATTGCGGAAAGAGCAGGAAATGACCTGCCCTTAGTGAGCAAGCTCCCATGGTCATCTTGCACAATCATTTCTGCATGGCTGAACTGTTACATATTATACCAGCTAATGACAAAAAAAGCTTGCAAATCCATGAAATGTATGGTATCATCTCATATGTTGTGGAATTGTGATGGTCCGCTGGTATGATGATATTAAGAACGTCTATTTTCCAAATACAGAATAAGAGAGGATATAGAAATGAACGAAATTATTAAGAACATTGAAAACGAAGCATTAAAAGAAGTTTCCGAATTCGGCGTTGGTGATACCGTTAAGGTTTACGGTAAGATCAAGGAAGGAAACCGTGAAAGAATTCAGGTTTTCGAAGGCGTTGTATTAAAGAAGCAGGGAACCGGCGCTCGTCAGACCTTTACCGTACGTAAGGCATCTAACGGTGTTGGCGTTGAGAAGACCTGGCCTTTATACTCCCCGAACGTTGAGAAGGTTGAAGTTGTTCGTAAGGGTAAAGTCCGCAGAGCAAAACTGAATTACTTAAGAGACCGTGTAGGTAAGGCTGCTAAGGTTAAGGAAGTAGTGAAGTAATCGTTGCTGGTACGAGTGAGCAGTAACAAATAATCTGCCGACAACCGGTAGGAATTTACAGGACAACCGAGTTATCGGTTGTCCTTTTTAATTGATCAGAGCACTTAGCGAGGTCGTTTCGGGCTTAGTGCAGGGCATCCAATATGATAAAGGGTTAAATATGGCAAAACACAAAGGTCTTTCTTTTTATGAAAAGGAAAAGAAAATAAGTAAAGGAATGGTACGGGAGATTTTTTCCGTAGTGTTTTTCTGCTTTGCGGCGATGCTGCTTGCATTTGTCATCGTGATTTCATTTGGCTTAAAAACCAGTGTGATCGGTGTTTCGATGGAGCCTGCTCTGTCGAACGGACAGACCGTTTTCATTGACCGGTTCGTATATAAGTTGTTGTCTCCGAAGCGTGGGGACGTGATTGTTTTTCTGCCAAATGGCAATACGAATTCCCATGATTATCTCAAGCGGGTGGTTGCGCTTCCGGGAGAAAAGGTACAGATTATCGGCGGATATGTCTATGTGGATGGCGTAATGCTCGATGAGGATGAGACGCTGGATAAGATCGCAGATCCCGGTATTGCAGAGATTGAGATTACGCTTGGCTCCGATGAGTTCTTTGTGCTGGGAGACAACCGTAATAACAGTGAGGACAGCCGGTCGGGTAACATCGGGCCGGTGAAGAGAAGTAATATTATTGGAAAAGCATGGTTCCATTTATCCGGCGGCGAGGATGGATGGGGATTTGTAAGATAGGAGTCGAGAATGAATTATCAATGGTATCCCGGACATATGACCAAAGCAAAACGGATGATGCAGGAGAACATCAAGCTGATTGATCTGATTATCGAGCTTGTAGATGCTAGAATTCCCATGAGCAGCCGGAATCCGGATATTGATGAGTTGGGAAAGGGCAAGGCCAGAATTATTCTGTTAAATAAATCCGATCTTGCCGATGCAAGATTAAATCAGGAATGGGAGAACTTTTTTAAAGAAAAAGGCTATTTCGTACAACCGCTCAATGCGAAAAC
Source organism: uncultured Lachnospiraceae bacterium (assembly GCA_900553305.1). GTDB lineage: Bacteria > Bacillota > Clostridia > Lachnospirales > Lachnospiraceae > Suilimivivens. The sequence goes on along the minus strand of USDI01000135.1, from coordinate 1,012 downwards.
CGGAGCCGGAATCAAGAACATCCAGGCCCTGGTGCAGGAATCCTGTAAGGAGAAGATCGAACGGGACAGAAAGCGCGGCATCATCAACCGTCCGGTCCGTGCCATGGTGGTAGGAATTCCCAATGTCGGTAAGTCTACGTTTATTAATTCGTTTGCAGGAAAGGCATGTGCCAAGACCGGAAATAAACCCGGTGTTACGAAGGGAAAGCAGTGGATCCGGCTGAACAAGAATCTGGAGCTGTTAGATACCCCCGGTATTTTGTGGCCGAAGTTCGAAGATCAGAAAATAGGAGAACGCCTGGCTCTCATTGGTTCCATCAATGATGAAATTCTGCATGTGGATGAGCTTGCGGTGGCACTGATTCAGAATTTAAAAAATTCATATTTGGACTTGTTAGAAAAACGATATGATATTACAATAGATGAAGATGCATATGATACATTGAAGAAGGTTGCAATTGCACGTAAGTGCCTGCAAAAAGGGGAATTACCTGATGTGGATCGGGCATCTTCCATGCTACTTGAAGATTTTCGTTCAGGAAAGCTTGGAAGGATTACATTAGAGCGTCCGGAGGAATGGAAGTGAATAAGAAGTTAAAGGATATTCTGAGCACAAGCTTGTATTTATTAATTGTACTGGTTGTAACCTTTCTGGTTGTGACCTATGTGGGACAGAGAACGAAGGTGATCGGAAGCTCCATGTCCCCCACACTTACCGATGGCGATAATCTGATTGTTGATAAGATTTCGTATCGGTTCCATGATCCGGAGCGGTTTGACATTGTGGTATTTCCATTCCGCTATGCAGAGAAGACCTATTATATCAAGCGGATTATCGGTCTGCCGGGAGAAACGGTATACATTGATGAAGAAGGAACCATTTACATTGACGGAGAAGTTCTCGATGAGCACTTTGGCAAGGAAGTGATTCAGGATCCGGGAAGAGCATATGAAACGATTACGCTTGGTGAGGATGAATATTTCGTTCTGGGAGATAACCGCAACAACAGCT
>USDI01000134.1 GCA_900553305.1 uncultured Lachnospiraceae bacterium | reverse complement strand
CGGCCTGCAAAGGGTATTCACCAGAATCTCACACCTAGCCTTGTCTTCAATCTTTTGAAGCTCATCAAATTTATTGTTAAAATTGTAGTCAAGGACTACAAGATAATAGTCTTTTTTAAGTTCTTCGTTCACCTTGTCAATATCACGGATTTCCTTACAGGTGGAACTGTTAAGTTTATAACCCGGATAATTCTCCCTGATATACCTCTCAAGGATCGGAGAAAATATCATGACCTCATTCATTCCGTTATCTGCCGCTTTCATACAGAAATTACAGTATGGATCCTGAAGATCCTGTTCAGAAAGCAGCATATTAGTATAAGTATACCTCACCGGCACTCCCTGTGCATTAATATTTTTAATAACATTCTGTATAAAAGAGGCATCACACTGATCATAGTTTGACGGACGTCCCCCATTCCACAGGGATGTAGGAAATTCTCCAAAAAAAGAAGCTATTCTGACCCCTTCCCTGAACCAGTCCGGTTTTGTTTTTAACAGATTCAAAATTAACATATTCAGTGGATAATTCTGCCTTAGTCCCGGCAGATGAAAATTTACGATCATTCTTATACCCCCAGTTTCGGTTTCTTATTCAGAAAAGGTGGGGCACCCGGAAACACCCCACCTCTCGGTAAAAGTAACTATTCAGGATAGTTACTGCTATTTAGATAAATTCATCAGCCGTTTGCTGCATCAACCAATCCCTTCCAGTATTCACTTACGGAATCAATTGCTTCAGATACAACTGTATTGGCATTCAGTCCCCAGATAAAGTCTGAACCACGCTGCATCTCAGGAATAATGCCATCGTATGTGATCATACCGTTATTAACCATAATTTCCAGAGTCTGATCTACAGCTTCTGTGTCACGGAACTTGGAGTAATAACCTGCTTTCCAGCCTTCATAGTCCTCATAGCCCGGAACATCATCGGTATAAAGATTCCATGCAAATGCAATTTTCCATGCCTTATCTGCATCATAGCAGGCAGGAATTACATGCGGATTATTGCTCCAGCAGTTCGTGTATTCACTGGACTGAGGTCCCATCGGGAATGCAACAAATCCGAAATCATCTTCCATCTCAGAGAGGAAATCGCCTGCACAATAAGCATCATCTACCATGAATGCTGCCATACCGGACTTATATGCTTCCTTATAGTAATCCCACTCTGCTCCATCCGGATATGGTAAGGTATACTTTGCAAGAACGGTTTCAACTGCCCAGGTAAGACCTTCTACCGTTTCCGGATCTTCCAGTCTGTAAACATATTTTCCGTCCTTCTGTCCAACATATTCACCACCGTTTGACCAGACAGCTGCACTGATCATATTTCCGGAGTTCTGGGTTACACCATATACATCAATCACACCATCATTATCAATATCTCTCTGTACGGTATCCATGAGCTCTGTAAACTTATCCCAGGTCCATTCATGGTTTGCCTGAAGCTCATACAGACTTTCCGGATCAATACCTGCTTCTGTTAACAGACGCTTATTGAAGTAAACTCCGGTTCGCGGTTCAGAATCTCCTGCAAACATTGCATAGATGCTGTTTCCCTTTGTATACTGCTCGTGAAGTTTGTTCTTCTGGAATTTTGGTTGATTGAAATCAAGGCAGTCTAATGTACTTAAATCATACATTAATCCCTGAGTCATTGCATTGGTAATTGCCGGATCATCACGTACTACGAAAATGTAGTTTTCATCTCCACCGGTTGTTGCATATTCCGTAAAGTCTGCAGGTGCAGAACCCCAGTCTGAAATAGCCTGTTCCTTAATAGTGAAGTTATAGGTTTCCTGAATCCAGTCACGATATTCTTCTCTTGCCTCTTCATAATCGTTTGTCGGTTCAGCCGGATCACCGGACCACCAGTCGCGAACGATAATTTCCATACCGCCGAGATCGTAAACATTACCATCCTCGTCGGTTAATACCGTGTAAAGAGACTCCTCTTCCTCCGGCTCTGCTGCCGCAGTATCCTCTGCGGGAGCTTCTGCAGCTACTTCCGTAGTATCTGCAGGTGTTTCAGCAGCTTGATTTGCTGCAGGTGCAGAACCGCCACATGCCATAAGACTGATTGTCATTGCTGTAGCAAGAGATCCTGCAAGTAACTTTTTTACCAATTGGCTCTTCATTATTTATCCTCCTTCATATATATGTATCCTGTCTATAGCATTTTCCGGAATACCATAGCAGGAACATTTTACATTACATTTTAATACCGGTACTGCTCAGACTTTCTACGAAGCCTCTCTGGGCAAACAGGTAAAGTATAATCAACGGCATGATGATCATCAGTGTACCTGTAGCTATAATACAATTGTTATAGGCTACCGCAACTGTTGTTGCAGAGCCTGTGATCCGCTGAATGTATGCCCCCAGGGAATCTGAAAGTCTCGCAAGTGAGGTGCTGAGTAATTTGGTATTCCCCAGAAACATTTTGGAATAAAAACCATCTGTCCACTGCCATACAAACGAAAACAGAAAACAGGAGGTGAGGATCGGCTTGGCTTCCGGAAGCATGATTCTGATAAATGTTTTCAGCATACCGCATCCATCAACATAAGCTGCTTCTTCCAGTTCCTTCGGGATATTACGGAAGAACTGCCGGATCATATAAATATACAAACCGTTTTTCAAGCCCATGCATCCGGCACTCATCAGATAATAAGGGAGTGCCGAGCCTCGCAGATTAATGCTTTCACCTTTTATAAGTTTAAATAATCCTAACACATCAAAATACCGGAAGTGCAGGTGCAGCGAGCTTGATATCGTCTGTGGTGGGATCAGGATTACCAGCATGACGCAGGCAAACCAGAATTTCTTGAATGGGAACTTAAATCTTGCAAATCCATATCCTACCAGTGTACAGACCGTAATCTGGAGAACCGCAATGGTCAGGGATACAATCAGTGAATTGACCAATGTTTCCTTATAACTCATCAGCTCCGCTGCAAGCTTATAATTCTCTGTGGTAAAATTCTCCGGAATGGAGATTACTACCGGATTATACAAATCCGGCTCCGACATAAAACTTACTGAAATCTTGTTCAAAATAGGCTGTAAAATCAGAAAGCACATTCCAAACAATAACAGAAAGCGGCAAAATGCAAGTCCATAATCCATAAGAAGCTTTTTTAACAGATATCCCTGTGACTTACGGTTTCTCTCACGGAAGTTACTATACTTTCCTGTCTTCACCTTACTCATAATAGTAAACCCCCTTTGAGATAATCAGCGAGCTGATTCCTATAATAACCATGACAATTACGAAATATACCCAGGCCATTGCCGAGCCAAGACCATAATTAATCTGCTGCACCATAATCTCTGAGATTTTATCAATCACTTCATTATCTGAACGCATACAGAAATCAACAATAGTATAAATCCAGTTTACCAGAAACAGGGAACTGATCATCGGAAAAGTAATCTTCCAGAGGCTTTCCCATTTCGTACATCCTTCAATGTCTGCTGCCTCATACATACTTTGAGGTATTGTCTGCAATCCGGAAAGGAAAATAATAATCTGGATTCCGGACGCAACCGCAACATCATAAATATTATCAATCAGCTCAAAAACCTCTTCATATGCCCTTGTTCCGATTCCGGCTGTCCTCAGAATATTTTCCAGGGCTGCTGTAACACTGATTCCTGATGTTGTCTGTTCAATTGATGCTTCCAGACTTGCCATCAGCGCATTGTCTGTTTCCAGACCAATAATTACACCGGATGACAAAATAACCGGAAGGAAGAAAATTGCCCTTACCAACGCTCTTCCCTTAAATTTCTGATTCAGAATCAAGGAAACGAAGAAGCTGAATACCATAATGGCCAGGGAATATACTGCCATTCGCGCAATTTCCTCTACAAGAAGTCTTGTAAAATCAGGATCCACCCGGAAAGCCTTTACATAATTTGTAAGTCCCTGCCATATGGGATTAAATGAACCGGCACCTATCTGCACATCACAAAAGCTCATATACAGTGATTGAAAAAACGGCTTAATCATAAATACCAGAAATCCCACAATAAACGGTAAAATAAACAGGTATCCGGCTATAGCCTGACGCTTTTGAAGACCTGCTGTCTTATTTTTTTGTTTCTTCATAATCACGAACCCTTTCTATGATTAATATTTCATCGTAACTATTCATCGAATAACCAGATAATCTCTTGCCGGAACCGTTCCATCCGGTGTTAACACATCGGAATGCGCATAATTCACATAAACCTTTGTTCCATCTTCGTAAGTCGTACAGGAAACATCCTCCTGCAACATTTCATGATTAATCATTTCCTGATTAAAGGTATGACCTAGTTCTTCATTATATCTTGTATAGGTACTTAATATTCTGTCATGCCAGGTATCATAGTCTGCTCCATAGTACTGGGTATACAGGGTATTCTGTAGGGTAAAAGGAGATTCCTTCATAACCGTATAATACAATCCCGCTCCATATTCCGCCGCATTCAGCAGGGATTTTTCACTGTCTCCGGATAAGTTCAAAGGAAAGCCCATATAATTCACATATCCGTGAAGTGCAATCTGATAAAACGGCACATATTCATCAAGAATGGTATACTCACTTCCCTGCAGATCCATATTTGTAATCACATCACTATAAGGAACGGCATAATCATTTCCCATATTGATCATGATTTTTTTGCCGGTATCTGCGATATCTTTAAGCTCTGTTTCCTGCTGCTGCATCACGGCCTGCCGGCTGACGGTATTTCTTTTATAATAATCCGCAGATAAATCCATTCCCGTATCACGGAAAGAGACTCCGGCACCATACCGGTCCGTCGCGGCTACCAGGTTGTCTGTCATCTTAGCCGCCAGAGCAGGGTGCAGCAGATAAAAGCTTTTCCACCCTTCACGTTCCGTATAGGTTACTGCACTGTACTGGAACAACTCCGCGCGTTCCTTGCTCAAAAACCTTGCCGAATCCCTGATGGAAAAGAAACCATCAAGGATATTACTGTTATTGGCATACTGGGTTACCCCATCCAGATAAACATCCACTCCAAGCTCCTGTGCGGAAGAAACCATATTCATAAGATCTTTTTTGCTTCCCAGATCCGATATGGTCTTCACACGGTTCAATACCTTCTGATTGATTCCCCCGTTGCACCAGCCACTCAATTTAACTGACATATTGTTAAACCCTTCGTCATACAGTTCCTCAATCATTGCCTGTGCTTCCTGGTATGTGGTAAGTTCTAAGGGTCTGGATACAGGAACGCCGACGATCTGCTTTACCTTATCTACCGCACCGACAATCTCAACGGTCACCGGCGCCTGTGTGTCCTCATTCAGAGTAAGATAACCGGTATATTTATCCTTTAAATAAGACTGATATATTTTCGCCATATCCACATAACTTCCGGAATCCACGAAACGGTATCTCTGCGTCAGTGTTTCATCCGGCAGCTGCTTCAGGTAAGTATATACACTGCTGTTTGCAATCTCGCTTACATCATACTGTTCACGCTGGGTAATGCTATAAGCAACATTCGCATAATTGTAACTGTTAAAATGCCCGCTGATATCTGCCTGTACTGCCGCATAGGGAACTCCCTCTTCCATGATACACAGGAAGGAATCATCTCCCTCAGAGATTCCAAACGTATTATAATAAATTCTTGTATTATGTACTACGGCATCACGTCCAAGTGCCATGTCCCATCCATACAAATTTGCATAATAACTGTTCTGGGACAGCTTACCATTGTTAAAATTAATAATGGCTCCTCCGCCTTCCGGAACAAGAAGATAACCGTCATCCTCTATACCACCTGCCCCAAAGAAGGGAAGCGGTGTTATAGAATAAATCGGGTATTCATCCTTTCCTTCCAATTCTGCAAGCGGTATCTCCACAACAAGATCTTCGCCCTCCAGACGATAAACCATATTCACATTAAAGATCGGTTTATCGGAACTCTTTTCCGCATTATCCAGTTCTTTATCTGCTTCATAATCCGCATAGGTATAACCGGACTCTTCAAAATACTGTTCCATTTTCTTTTTCAGGCTGTCATTTGTACCATCGCGCAAAACATAAAGGACTTCTGTTTCCAATAATGGATATTTCTCAAGCAGGGAATCCTTATCCTTGGCATCACGCTTACTCAGCTTATTAATATCATATTTTTTGTAATACTGCTTAACGATATTTTTAGCTTCCTTGCTCATGCCCTCGATCCACTGGTCCATATCAGCTTCCCGGCATACAGGTGGAATCACAAATTCCTTTTCAATATCACCAATCGAATAATTCACCTTGACACAATCATCGGAAGTCTCGATTTCATAGGTTCCGTTTTTAATACTGTAATCATAATTATTAAGTAATGTATCAAGTCCTGTTG
>USDI01000133.1 GCA_900553305.1 uncultured Lachnospiraceae bacterium | reverse complement strand
AAATGTAACAGATAAAGGGTGAACGATGCGTAATTTTAAAATGATTCTTCAATATGAAGGAACACGGTATAAAGGATGGCAGCGACAGGAAAGTACAGAACACACCATTCAGGGAAAGCTTGAGAGTATTTTAACTAAAATGGCCGGTACTCCTGTTGAAATTCAAGGCTCCGGACGAACTGATGCAGGAGTACATGCTCTTGGACAGGTGGCTAATTTCCATGCGGATATCCGGATGTCGGAGCAGGAGATTATGAATTATGTAAACTCTTATCTGCCGGAGGATATTGCAGTGATTTCGGTAAAGGAAGCGTCGGAACGTTTTCACAGCAGAATGAATGCGACCGGGAAGACCTATTGCTATCTGCTGATTCAATCCGGAATCCCTCATGTATTTGAACGGCGGTTTGCCCATAGAATAGAAGAAAGACTCGATGTGGAAGCAATGGAGAAGGCCGCAGGGTATCTGCTTGGAACCCATGATTTTGCAGCGTTTACATCGACTAAAAAAAGTAAGAAATCAACGGTTCGAACAATAGAGGAGATTACATTTACCAGGGAATACAGTTCGGTGATGCACATTATGACAGAAGTGCAGGAGCCGGATCTGCTCCGGATTACCTATTCCGGGGATGGATTTTTGTACCATATGGTCCGGATTCTGACCGGAACACTGATGGAGGTCGGGATGCAGCTTCGCAGTCCCGAAGAGATTCCGGAAATACTTAAGAGTAAAAATAGAGAAATGGCAGGACCGCTTGTGCCTGCTAAGGGGCTTACACTGATGGAGGTTCGTTATTCGTGAAGAAGAAACTGACTGCGGAAGAAGAAAAGCAGCGCAACATACGATGGATACGAGCCTTGTTTCTGGTTTATTTATTGATTGTCATCAAACTGATTATTTTCAAATATCCGATGGACCAGCTGCGGGCTATTGCAGCAACGTGGCGTAAGGATGTGATTCTGGAAGGGCTGAATACTGCGAATTTTACTCCCTTTAAAACCATCCGGATGTATATTGATTATGCATATATGCTGAACAGCTTTGAAAATCTGGTGGGAAATATTCTGGTATTTGTACCATTTGGATTCCTGCTTCCCTATGTATGGAAAAAGGCCGGCAGCTTTTGGGTCATGCTGCTGAATGCCGTTATTTTCGTGCTTGGGATTGAAGTGTTTCAGTTATTCAGTGCGTTTGGTGCATTTGATGTAGATGATATTATCCTGAACTGTTTAGGTGCAGTCTGGGGCTATCTGTTTTATCTGATTGTGGAAGCAATCCGCCGTAAACGGATCCGGAAGCAGAAGGATAAGCAGACCGGAACAGGGCAAAGAAATAAAATTTTATAAATAGAATTTTAAGCAGAATTTTATAAGGAGGTAATTGCAATGAATTACATTAAGAGTCTGAAGGTGAATTATTCCCTGTCTGCAGTGATCTGCGTCATACTGGGAATTGTTCTGCTGGTATGGCCGGGACAGAGTACCCAGGTGGTATGTATGGTTTTGGGAATCGTTCTGGGAGGCTTTGGTCTCATCCAGATTATTCTGTATCTGGCAACAAAGGAAAAAACGATGATTTCCCACAGCATGATGATGCTCGGGGTAGTGCTTGCCGTAATTGGCGGCTGGATTGTATTAAAGCCCGAAACGATTATTAAGGCGGTTCCGATGATCGTTGGAATTCTCATTGTGATTCACGGACTACACAATGCGGTACAGGCAATTGACCTTAAGAAAATGCAGTATGATAACTGGTGGGTAGCGCTTCTTCTGTCTCTTTTGACGGTAGCGTTGGGAGTTGTACTGATCTGCAACCCGTTTACTATTGTGGATACTGTGGTTCGGATTATCGGAGCTTTTCTTGTTTATGATGGCTTATCCGATATGTGGATCCTGTCCCGGGTTTTCAAAACCAAAAAGAACCGGGAGAAGATTATCGACACAGATGCCGTGATTGTAGACGAAGATAAATAGCAGATGACAGCCGGAACACAGGAGATATTGGTATTGATGTCCGGGCATGGCAGCCGGACAGGCTATGCCCACGGATCTTCACTGACAGGCATCTGTATACCGCTTAGGATACTGGAGTATTCCCAGAGAAACCATTCACCGGTGGACTCCTTTTTCCTGAGCTTTATGGGACGCGGAGAGTCTGCACCGGCAGTCTTCAGAAACAGGCGCAGATAACCCGGTTCAATATCCTGTGGCCGTGGATCCTCCTGAATGGATAACACATAGGGTATGCCGGGCTGATAGTTATTCCGAGGCGCAGCCCCTTCGTAATAAGCAAAGGGAAGATAAGCTTTTCCCCGCAGACGATCCTGCAGGAACTGACTGTCCATGGGCTGCATGGGGCGGGGACCGCGTAAAAGATTCATGGCGGCAATGCCGTCCTCCCTGTTCCGGATAAACAAAGCCAGTGCACACAAAAACAGTACACATACAAGCTCCGGTGTACGCTGTGTATCTGCCATTTCTTCAAATTTTTCAAAAGTGTCCGGAATCTGTTCTATCGTAATTTTCATGATGATAACCCCTTTCCCCTGATGTATTTCTTTTATTTTACACAATAGAACCGGAAATTTCCCCCGCCAATTGGCTAGTATATCGGACGGAGTGCTCATTGACTTTGCTAAAAAGCCCATGATACGATATTCTTACGCCTAAATGTGCACACGGACGGAGGATATCCATGAGTAAAGCCACAAAAAAGAGTATATGGATCACAGCAATCGCATTGCTGCTTATCGGGATTGCCATGTGGCTGCGCTATATCAGCAGGAGCATAGACGGAACCTACGGCATAACCCAGATACGAAGCGGAATTTATATTATTCTGCTGAGTGCGTGGGGGTTATCCGTTCGAAACCGTATTATTCAGGTGCAGGTACGACGTTATCTGCTTGCCATATCCGGACTGATGATTTTCTGGCTGGTGCTCCGCACGGTCAAATATTCAGTGAGCATGACGGATGTGCGCCGTTATCTGTGGTACGGGTATTATATTCCCCTGCTGTTTATTCCGTTATTGTCCATGTGGGTTGCATGGTCTTTGGGAAAACCGCAGGATTATCGCATTCCTTTCAGTAAATGGCTGTTTTATCTGACAGCGGGTCTCCTTCTTTTGCTTGTTCTCACCAATGACCTGCATCAATGGGTATTTACCTTCCCGGACGCAGGATTAAGTGATGATGCATACAGTTACGGTCCCGGATATTATGTGGTGGCTGCATGGGAAATTCTGTGTGCGGCTGCCGCTATGGGTATGGTTCTGTTTAAGTGCCGCCTGCCGCACAGCAAAACGTTTCTTTGTCTGCCGCTGATTCCGTTTGCCCTTTCTTTGGCATATTGTTATGCCTATGTGACCAGAATTCGCTGGGTCTGGGTGTTGGCCGGTGATATGACGGTTGCACAGTGTCTGATGATTGTCGGAATTTTTGAGAGCTGTATCTGGTGCGGTTTGATCCCCTCCAATCTGGGCTACGATGAGCTCCTTGAGGTGACGGATCTGCCCATTCAGATTACGGACAGGGATTACAGGGTGCAGCATGCATCAGCCACCATGAAGGAACCGTTGGAAAACAGAAGGCTGCAGCAGATGACCTCCGATAGTCTTTGGCTTGATGAAAACACACTTTTAAAGCGGCACCGGCTGCGGTGGGGCTATGTTTTCTGGAAGGAGGATATTACAGAGCTTAATAAGCTTCAGCAGAGGCTCGAACAGACCAGGGAAGAGCTCCGGGATATGGGGGATGTCCTGGCAGCAGAAAACGAACAGCAGGCAAAATGGCTGAAGCTGACAGAAGAAAACAGATTGTATGACATGATGGAAAAGCAGACGGCCTGTCAGATCGGAATGCTGAAGCGGTGGCTGGACGAGCTGAAGAAAACGGATGATCCGGGGAGGGCTCGATGCCTTCTTGGACAGGTGATTATCATCGGCACTTATATCAAACGCAGAAACAATCTCATTTTCATTGGCGTGCAGCAGGGAGAGATATCGATCCGGGAATTGCGTCTGTGTCTGAATGAATCCATGGAGAACCTTACGCTGCATGGCGTCAATTGCCGGATCAGTGTGAAAGGAGAAGGAAGGCTGTCCGTAGAACAGGCTGCGCAGATTTATGATTTATTTGAGGCAGTTGTGGAAGAGAGCCTGCCAACCCTGCAATGCATTTTATTTTTTGCTGATGCAGAAAAAACGGAAAAAGAAATACATCTCAGTGTGCAATGTGATGAAGTCCTTTGTCACCTGAAGGAACGTTTTCCGGGTCTTATGCTTGAAGAGGAGGAAGGTCTTAGTTATCTGACCTGGACTATGAAAAAGACAGGGGGTGAATGGTGACCGATGGATAGAATCAGGGAAAGCTTTGACAGTCTGCCTGTTGCAATCTGCTTCTTTGATAAAAACGGGGTGGTTCGTCTGATCAATCACAGAATGCTGATGCTCACGGACCGGCTGAGGAAAAACGGGATTCAGACGTTTGACGAGCTGGAGGCTGCACTGGAGCAGCCTCCGGAAACCGTGTGCTGTCTGAATAAAGAGCTGCAGCTTTACCGTTTTTTTGATCAAAGTGTCTTTCAATTTACGGAAAAGGAAATCCGGACAAAGCTGGGGATACCCTATACGCAGGTTACAGCCTGTGATGTTACGGAGCTTTTGCAGAGTCAGAACCGGCTTCAGAAGGAAAACGAAAGACTTAAGGATGCAAATGACCGGCTGCGGAAGCTTTTTGAGCAGATGCCGGATCTGATCAGGGAGGAAGAAACCCTGGCAATGAAGCTTCGTGTACATGACGATATCGGTTACAGTATTCTTTCTGCCAGACGTCTTTTGAGGCAGCAGGCGGGGCTTGATGAGATTCGGGCCGGTGCCGCAGTGTGGGAGCAATCCATTGAGGTTTTATACCGGACCTTTAAGACAGACGAAAAGCAGGATGCGTTGGAAGAGGCTGTCAGGAGAGCGGAGGAGATGGGGATTGACGTATTACTCCGGGGAGTATTGCCGAAGGAGGAAAGAAGCCGGGAGATCATCGCACTGGCAGTTTATGAATGTGCGGCAAACGGAATAAGACATGCAGGCGCCACGAAATTGCAGGTACAGCTTTCAGCAGGGGAAGGATGCACGCAGGTGCTTGTGACCAATAATGGTGAACACCCAAAGGAGGAGATCCTGGAGGGAGGAGGACTTACAATGCTGCGTCACCGTGTCGAGGAAACAGGAGGAAAAATGCAGGTACAGAGCAGGCCTTGCTTCCGGCTGATGCTCAGCTTATGGGAAGGAGAAAATGACAGATGAGGGTGATGATTGTTGAAGATCAGGTGATGATCCGGGGATTATTGGAGACTTATTTTACAAAAGAGAACGGAGATCAGATTGTGGCATCGATTCCGGGTGCAGGACAGGCCGTGGAGCTTTGCAGATCCGGACAGGTGGATCTGATACTGATGGATGTACAGACGCAGCACAGGGAAAACGGACTGACGGCTGTGCGTGAGATTAAAGCCAGGTATCCCAAAATCCGGATTATTATTGTGACCTCCCTGGTTGATGGGGCAGTTCTTGATGAAGCAAAGGCGGCCGGTGCAGACAGTCTGTGGTATAAGGATTCCACAAAGGAACGGCTGATGGAATGTATCCGTCAGACCATGGAGGGAGGACATGTGTTTCCGGATGCACCTCCGGTCGTCCGGGTGGGTCTTGCAGACAGTACGGAGTTTACGAAAACAGAGCTGAAGGTTTTAAGGTATCTTGTGCGTGGTATGTCCTATACCCGTATTGCAGCAGAGCTTGGATGTGAAATGTCAACTGTGAAATTTCATGTGGCGAATATGCTGCAGAAAACAGGTCTGCAGAATAAGCTTCAGCTTGCACTGGCTGTCAGTGATGTGAAGCTTATTGCTGATCTGGCAGGAGAATAAAAGCCGCCCGGATCTTATGATCCGGGCGGCTTTTTGACATGCTGTTTAGTAACCGTTAGTGTTGTAGTTGATACAGATTTCATTCATTGTCTGGCAAAGCTTATTGACATAAATAAACGGTCCGACAATGATGCATGCACCTAAGACATTCCAAAGCCAGAAGGTGGAAGCTCCAAACTCTGTCTGGATACCTCTTGCACGGGCCTCGTCACCTACTCTCTGGGACATCTTGTGGTACCAGACAAGAGGGTAGATTCCCAGCGTCAATCCGGACAGAATAAAAATCATCAGACAATAATGCATCGTTTTTATTCCATCCCGCTTCGTAGCAATAGTATTCAGATCATCGGTGAATTTAGTCATGAAATAAATACCGTAGATTCCACAGGTTATAAAGGACAGTAAAAAGTACATCGGCATACTCCGGTCTGTCTTAAAACTTGGTTTTGCTGTGACGTTTGGGTTGTTTTCCATAGCAGATCCTCCTT
>USDI01000132.1 GCA_900553305.1 uncultured Lachnospiraceae bacterium | reverse complement strand
GGCAGAACGCAGCTGGTACGCATGACCATGCTTATATGCTTTGGTCTGTTTTCCGTATTGCTTTTGCCGGGAAAGATCGGAGAGGTTTCACAGGATCAGAAGTACCGTGAGCAGCAGAATGAACCTTATCTGCAGGTTTATGAGTATTTTGCGCGCCATCCGGAGAATTTTTATTTTATGGATGTATATTCTTCGGTGAGTTATTCGGAAAAGATGTTTGCCAATGTGGATAACGGCATTCACAATTATGATATTATGGGAGGCTGGGCGAGCAAGAGTCCGCTTTACCGCAAGAAGCTCAAGGCTTATCAGATCCCTGACATGGAAGAGGGTCTGCTTTCCATGGATAATGTTTATTTCGTAAGGAAAAAGACAGAGGACATGCACTGGCTTTCCAATTATTATGAAAGCCATGGTGAGGACATAAAGATTACATTGGTTGATACGATTGACGATGTTTTTGAAATCTATCGGATTGAATCTGCCAATTTGTGACAGAATCCGGTGCAATCGTATCAAGATTCGGTTGTTTATGAATAAATGCAAGCAGAATCAGAAAGGGAAAATCGGACAATGGTGATTTATGGAGAACGGATTGCGCTCCGTCCAATGGAGGAAAGGGATACGGCAGATATTATCCGGTGGCGTAATACCGATTTCGTGAGGAAAAACTTCATTTATCAGAAGCCTTTTACGGTAGAATCCCATCATCATTGGATTGAAACGATGGTAAATACCGGGAAAGTTGTGCAGTTTATGATCTGTCCGTATGAAGACGGTAAGTTGGAAAATGCAGTTGGAAGCGTCTATCTGCGTGATATTGATGAGGTACATCATAAAGCAGAATATGGGATTTTCATTGGAGAAGAAGCAGCTCTTTCGCAGGGCTATGGAACAGAAGCGGCACAGCTCATGCTGCAATATGCCTTTGAAACCCTGCATCTGCATAAAGTGATGCTTCGTGTGCTGGCCGAAAATGTGCGGGCACAGAAAAGCTATGAAAAGGCAGGGTTCCGACAGGAAGCTTATTTAAAGGATGATGTTTTCTTAAACGGAAGGTTCTGTGATGTGATTCTGATGGCTTGTATCTGTGATGACAGTTCTGTTATGCAGAAGTTTTTGTAACTATTCAGAACCATATTCGTAATGAAAGATTTGGAGAAGATAGAAATGAAGAAGGTCAGTTTTGTAATTCCCTGTTACCGCTCGGCACAGACACTGCCGCATGTGGTAAAAGAAATTGATGATACGATGTCTGCCATGAAGGACTATTGCTATGAGATTATCATGGTGAATGACTGCTCACCGGATGATACTTTTGCAACCATCGAAAAGCTGTGTGCGGAGTCCCCAGGCGGCCCGAAGGTACAACGCAAGGGAATCAATCTTGCAAAGAATTTCGGACAGCACAGTGCATTGATGGCAGGCTTTCATTATGTGACGGGAGACATTGTTGTGTGTCTGGATGATGATGGACAGACTCCGGCGAATGAAGTTGGAAAGCTGCTTGATGGAATTGAACAGGGATCCGACGTAGTTTATGCGAAATATGCACATAAGCATCATTCCGGTTTCCGTAACTGGGGAAGTCATGTAAATGAGCTGATGACAAGAGTAATGCTCGGAAAGCCAAAGGAGCTCTATGTATCCAGTTATTTTGCAGCCAGACGTTTTGTGGTAGATGAAATGTGCCGCTATACCTATGCATTTCCTTATGTGATCGGACTGGTGCTCCGTACTACGAAGAATATTACGAATGTGGATGTGAATCACCGTGACCGGGAGGCAGGAGTTTCCGGGTATACATTGGGCAAGCTTTTAAATCTTTGGTTTAACGGGTTTACGGCATTCAGTGTGAAACCACTGCGGATTGCCACTGCAACCGGTACGGTTTGTGCCATTATAGGATTTCTGTATGGGATTTATACCATTATTAAAAAGTTATTCTTTAACCCCCCCGGACTGGTTACCGGATTCAGTGCACTGATGTCTGTTCTGGTTTTCATGGGAGGAATGCTCATGCTGATGCTGGGACTTGTGGGAGAATATATCGGAAGAATGTATGTGTCAATGAATAATTCTCCCCAGTATGTGATCCGCCAGACGACCTTCGAAGAGGAAGCTGCAAAGGAGTATGAGGCACGAAGCGTTGAGAATATTCAGGAAGAAAATACTGAGGAAATTCAAGCAGGAGAATCATAATGGGAACATGGATTTTTCCAATGGAAAATTATCTGGATTTCAGTAACAGCATTTTACCGGTGCTGATTGTACTGCTTGCATTTATGGTGATCCGGAAGATTCGTCCCGGAAAGCCGACCGTTATTTCCGTGCTGTTCGGGCTTGCTTTTTCAATTTGCATGGTATTTGGCGCACAGCTCGATCAGAAGGGCAGTGTTCCTTTCATGAATCCATGGATGTGGCTTTCCATTCTTGCTTTTGCGGTAGTGATGACTCTGATGGTGAGCGGACTGTGGAATGCGATGGCGAAGAAGAGACCGCAATCCCAAGTGGCTGGGCGACATTTAAAAGGTTCCCGGGAGGCTTATGAAATATCGGAAGCAGAAGTGAGTAAATCAAAAGAATGGAGCTCTTTTCTGTTGCGGACGGGTGGCGTGATCTTTCTTCTTTATTTCGTGGTATTTCTGGCAGTCTATCCCGGATTTTTCGTCTATGATGCGCAGGAGGAATATCTGGAAGTGGTAACGCGGAATTTTACCACACATCATCCCCTGTTCCATGTATTGATGATGGGAGGAATTGTCCAGCTTGTTTATAAACTGACAGGATCGGTCAATCTGGGAATTGCAGCATATACCCTGTTCCAGATGGCAGTTCTGGCACTGATTTTCGGATATTTCATCTGCAAGCTGAAAGAACACGGACTGCGTAAACGGGGACAGTGGATCCTGACCCTTTATCTGGGTATCTGTCCGCCGCTTGTCATGTTCAGCCTGTGCTCTGCAAAGGACGGACTGTTCATGGGAATGCTGCTCATACAGGTATTGCTTTTGCTGGATTTGTGTGGAGATATAGAGGCATTTTTCACAAATAAGAAAAAACTTCTTTTATTTACGGTATCTGCCATATTGATGATGCTGTTTCGCCATAACGGATGCTACGCTTTTCTGGTGTTCCTCCCGTTCCTGGCTGTTTTTGTTAAAAAGAAAGCGACAGGGAGGAAAGCAGGAAGAACACTTCTTTACGGAGTGTTGCTGATCTGCCTGTACCTCATTTTAAATAAAGGACTTGCTCTTGCAACAAAGGCAAGTGACGGGGAGCATCAGGAAATGCTGACAGTTCCCATTATGCAGCTTGCGCGGACCTATGCGTATGAGCCGGATGCTTTTTCAGAGGAAGAACGGGAAGTGCTGTTCCGGTATCTGCCGGAGGATGCCCTGCAGCATTATACACCGAAGGTATCCGATGGGGTGAAAATTTCTTTTTCCAATACAGCTTATGAAGAAAATTCCGGAGATTTCTGGAAGCTGTGGGGAAAGACGCTGCTCCATCATCCGTTTTCTTATGTGAATGCGTGGCTGATGACTTCGTATGGATTCTGGTATCCGGATACCGTCATTGACGTATATCGTGGAAACACGGTGTTTACTTATACGTATGAGGACAGCTCTTATTTTGGTTATGAGGTGGAAGAGCCGGGAGTAAGGACGAGCTTTCTGCCGGCGCTTAATGAGCTTTACCGCAGAATGTCTCTCACGGTATTCCAACAGAAAGTTCCGTTTATTTCCATGCTGTTTTCACCGGGGTTCCTGTTCTGGTGCATGATGTTCGGACTGGGATTTCTGCTGAATCAGAAGGAACAGGCAAGATATATGGAAGAGGTTCTGCCATTCCTGCTTCCGATATTGATTTTTATGACATTTTTGCTTGGACCAACCTATCTGGTCCGGTATGTGGTGTTCTGGTGGGTGCTGGTGCCGTTGCTTGCAGTACGAATCTATGTTATACTTAATAGTCAACGATGAAATAAAGGCTCCTTTTGTGAGCCTGTCATAATTAAGGAAAGAAGTATGAAAAAGGTTATTTATAAAAGTACAGCGATACAATTTATCATCCTGCTTGCAGCAGTAATCGCTCTTTCAACACTCTGGCCGATGCGTCTGTGGAAGAAGGACATGACACTTTCGGTTGCTCCGTCAACCGGAACCTGTACAGAGGTGGTAAATGAAGAACATTCGGTGATGCAGACCTTTTTGTCACAGGGAGATCACCTTGCTTTCTTGCGCCTTTATCCGACAAGTGTACAGTCAGATGGCTGCTTTTATGTGACGATTCTGAATGAAAAGCAACAGGTAGCAGCCAAGGAACAAATAGTTGTCTCTAAAGAGGATGACGTTTCTTATGTGGATGTTCCCATGGATTTGATCATGGAGGAAGGCAAAACCTATTTCCTGAACCTGCAGGGGACAAGACCGGATGGAATGGATATTAAAACAGAGATTCAGGATGTTCCGGCGGCAGATGTTACCTTCGCCTATGAATTTATTACACCGGATACGATGCCTGGTGCCGGAATTCTCTATTACGATGGAGAACAGATCTATGGAGCCGGACTGGCAGCAGAGTATCATTACAGTATACCCATTGGATATAAGCGTACTCTGGCATTTGCGGGAGGAATCATTCTTGCTGTGCTATTACTCTTAGCTGTAATCCGCAGGATTTATAAGGATCACAAAAAGGATTCGCTTATTACTGTGGAACGGGCGTTCCGGTTCACAGCCAATCCGCTTGCCGCACTTTTTTTACTTGCCGGTTTCGGGATGGTTTTTACGGGGAAGCTGAGCGATTATGCATTGGATAATATTTTCTATACCATAAGCCTTCTGTTCCTTGCCGTGATTTTATTCTATGCCATTAATCATAACCGGGACGGACAGGGAACAATGATTACAGGGGACTTTATAAGAGAGCATCTGGCAGATGGATTACAGATATTGTTTATTGCAGGTGCGATTGCCGCATGCTGCGACTATATGAACGGACTTTATGAAATTCATCATCAGGTGGCACAGCGCAGGGAAATGCTGTTCTTTGCACTGGTGATTCTGACCATGTTTTCCTTAAAGGAAATTCTGAACCGGTATACCCTGCTTTATGTGATTATAGCAGGCATTGCCGGAGTAATTTATTACCGTAACGGACTTAGTGCTCTGGCAGTACGGGAATTTAAAGTAGAATCAGAGATGGGAATGAATGTGGAGGTACTGCGGAACACGGTGTTCATTGCCGTTCTGTTCGGCTTTATTCTTCTGCGTACCCTGATCTGCTTATGCAAAAAGAAGCTGGCTAAGCCCAATTACTGGTATGGAGCACTTACACTGTTATTTTTTGCAAGTATTGTGATTTTTCGGAATACCAGATGGTGGACGGTTGTACTGGCAGTCAGCTTCACTTTATTATACTTAAGCTACGGAATGTGGGAGCACCGCAGCCATTTCCTTACCAATGTTTTGTGGGGAATTGTGCTTCATTTCCTGATTTCCATGGGATATGCGCTGCTGCACCGCCCTTATCTCACGTACCGGTATGCCCGTTATCCGTTCGTTTTCCATACGGTAACGACAACCGCAACTTATCTTACGACGGTAGAATGTGCGGTAATCGTACTGCTTTTGATGAAGCTGTATCATACGACGAAGTTACGGGAAATCTATAAAGAGCTGATTCTGTTCGGCATTGTGTCTTCTTATATGTTATTTACCATGGCACGTACCGGCCTGTTTGCAGTGGCACTTACCGGTTTGGCTGCATGGATTATGATTGTAAGAGGAAAAGGAATGCTTCGTGTCCGCAATCTCCTTACCAATCTGGGACTTATGGTGCTTGCGGTACTCGTACTGTTTCCTGTGATATTCACCTTGCAGAGAAACATTCCCGGAATCGTCGGCGAACCGGTGCCGTTTGAAATTGAGGAATGGCCGGATCAGATAATGCGGGGGCATAATCTGACCTCCATACGATATATGCGGATCGGAAGATTCGTGGATGTATTTGCCAACAAGATTTTTGGAATACCTGAAGGAACCTTTGACTTCTATGGAGAAATTGCGGAATATAAAGCAACCCATGATGAAAACGGAAATGAAATTGCAAAGCTGGTAGCGTCAATTGACTTTATTCCGTCTTATGTGGAGCCTGTATATGCGGAAAATTCAGGGGATCTGCCGGAAGACATGCAGGATGAGGGTGATTATTCCAATGGCCGGACGGCGATTTTTAGATCTTATTTTGAGCAGCTTAATATGACGGGGCATGATGAAATGGGAGCAACTCTCCCGGATGGAGAGATCGCTGTACATGCACATAATATCTATTTGCAGGTAGCATACGATCATGGAATCGGTGTGGGAATTCTGTTTGTAATTTTCGGTGCGGCATCCTTTGTCTGCGCAGTTGTAT
>USDI01000131.1 GCA_900553305.1 uncultured Lachnospiraceae bacterium | reverse complement strand
ATGAATAATTAAGAAATCATGTAACTATTCAGACCCCCATTCGTAAAACCGTTGCTAACGCAACTTGAGTTTTACGAATGGGGTTACTTCGCCATATAAATTATGCTAAATATCCTTACGAATGCAAGCATTCGACGTCCATATTATCATAATTTGCATGGCTCTGAATAGTTACCATATGGAAATGAAATCCCCATCAATAATGGTGGGGATTTTGTGACATGGGGGATATCATTGAAAAAACAGATTGAAGGACAGATGGATTTTTTAGATCTGCTGTCGGAAACACATTTTTTAGAAGAATTTCCGCAATTTATTGAATGTAGCAGCTGTTGGTGCTATGATTGCAGACATAATGAAAATAATGAAGGTGTACCGAGAGATTTTGGCGGTGAGGCAAAAGCCTGTCCTTCTTGTAAATTCTGCATGGAAAGTCAGAAAGCAGATATCTGCCGGATCGGCTCTTATAAGAATGGGTGTAAGGTAAGGGCTGAGGAAGAGGGATACGGACCGGAGACATAATTTTAACATTAATGTAAAAAAGGAGTATGAAAAAATGGAAACGTATTTGGTACTAAAGGATCTGGCAATTATTATTATTGCTGCAAAGGTTTGTGGAATTATTGCGAGAAAGCTTCATGCACCACAGGTTGTAGGACAGATTATTGCAGGACTTTTAATCGGTCCCTGTGTACTGGGATTTGTCAGCCAGACAGATTTTCTTATGCAGATGGCTGAGGTTGGTGTAATTTTACTGATGTTTTCCGCTGGTCTGGAAACGGACTTAAAGGAATTGTTAAAAACAGGTCCGGTGGCATTCTTAATAGCCTGTGCCGGCGTATTTGTGCCCATGATTCTGGGAGCTGTTTTTTATATGATGTATTATGGATTTGCACCATGGGGATCCGAAGAATTTTATAAGGCAGTATTTGTAGGCACTATTTTGACTGCAACCTCCGTAAGTATTACCGTTCAGGCACTTAAGGATATGGGAAAGCTTAAGGGTAAGGTTGGAACCACGATCTTAAGTGCAGCCATTATTGATGACGTAATCGGTATTATTGTACTGACCTTTGTTATTGGATTTAAGAATCCGGATTCTTCTGTCGGAAAGGTTGTAATCAGTACGATTTTATTCTTTGTACTTGCAGTTGTTGTCGGCTTTATCTCCTATAAGGTATTTAAATGGGTAGACAAGCGGTATCCTCATACCAGACGTATTCCGATTGCCGGACTGGCATACTGTTTTATTCTGTCCTATGTGGCAGAAAGGTATTTCGGAATTGCGGATATTACCGGTGCGTATGTTGCGGGTATTATTTTGTGCTCCATTAATGATTCCGAATATATTGAAAGTAAAATTGATATTAACTCCTATATGCTGTTTGGTCCGATTTTCTTTGCAAGTATCGGATTGAAGACCAATATTGATAATATTACGGGAAGCATTCTTTTATTCTCTCTTGGCTTTGTAGTAGTTGGATTAATTGGAAAGATTGTTGGATGCGGCCTGGTTGCCAAAGCATGTAAATTCAACTTTCCGGATTCTCTAAAGATTGGTGTCGGTATGATGACACGTGGTGAGGTAGCATTGATTGTGGCTCAGAAGGGATTGTCTGCAGGATTACTGGAGCCGGTATATTTTACTTCCGTTATTCTGCTGATTATTGTTTCCTCTATTGCAACACCGATTGTATTGAAATATCTGTATTCCAAGGATAAAGAGCCGGAAAAAGTTCAGGCATAAAAATCAAAAAGCAGAGGACAGGTTATGAAAGAGAAAATTTTGGATGCCATGCAGCGTTCCATCGAAAGCGGAAGCTGTTCCGGCGCAAATGTATTGGTTATAAAAGATGGAGAAGAACAGGTTTATTGTGATTATGGTTATCGGGATATTGAAAATAAGCTTCCGATGAGCCGGGATACCATCTTTCGTCTGTATTCCCAGAGTAAGCCGGTAACGGCTGCAGCTACACTTTTACTTGTTTCAGAGGGAAAAATTGATCTGGCATCTGCCGTTGAAGATTATCTTCCGGAATTTAAGGATGGTCATGTGAATGAAAACGGAAAGAGACGTAATGTGTATCGTAAAATCACAGTACGTGATCTGTTAAATATGACATCGGGACTGGCTTATCCAGATATGACAACAGAAGGCGGCAGACAGAGTGATATGGTTTTTCGCGAGCTGGATGAAAGACTGTATACGGATCATCCGATGACTACCAGGGAATTTGCACAGAGGATGGGAAAGATCGACCTGTGCTTTGAACCGGGAGAAAAATTCATGTATGGAACTTCTGCCGATATTCTGGGTGCTTTAATTGAAGTAGTAAGTGGAGAAAGCTTCGGAGATTTCTTACAGAAGAATTTTTTTTATCCTCTGGAAATGAATGAGACCGGTTTTTATGTGCCGGAAAAGAACCGGAGCCGTCTTGCCAGAGTATATGAAGAAAGTCAACAGGGACTTATGGAAGTAAAAACGAATCATTTAGGACTTCGTTATGAACGGGACATTGCTCCTTCCTTTGAATCCGGTGGAGCAGGACTGTGTTCTACCCTGGATGATTACAGTAAATTCGGTCAGATGCTGATGAATGAAGGAATGTATCAGGGCAGGAGAATCATGCCTGCGCAGGCAGTCCGTTTCATGCGCCATGGTGGCTTAACACCTGAGCAAAAGCCGCAGCTTCATCAGGGCTGGGACTGGATGAGTGGTTATACATACGGAAATCTGATGCGTGTCTGTGAAAATGAAAGCGAAACGTCCGTCTTTTCTTCCAAGGGAGAGTATGGCTGGGACGGCTGGCTTGGAACCTTCTTTTCCAATGAACCGCAGCATGGTATCACACTGATTTTCGGCACACAGCAGATCGGTATTGGCCGTACCGGTGTGTTGGTACGTGAGATTAAGAATATTGTGATGTCCGAACTGGTATAGAATATAAAGGCTATCAGTTGACAAGAATAAGTATTTATCTTCTGATGTATTTCTGATTCCTGTTTTATGTCAGAAATACATCAGAAAATTATTCAATCATTATCTTCCAGCATACGATATCCAACACCGAGTTCATTGATAATATAGCGCTTTTCGCCTGGTGTTACACCCATTTTCTTTCGTATGTTTTTCATGTTGACTTGCAGTTTTTTTACGCTTCCATAGTCCGAATATCCCCAGACCGCGCGGATGATTGCAGCATAGGTCAGCACTTTTCCGGCATGGGTAGAAAGATAGGCTATGATATTGTATTCCGTCTGTGTAAGATCAATTTCATATCTTCCAATAAAGAGCTGCCTTTTATCATAGTCAATCAGCAAATCCTGAAGCTTATATTTGCCGCTGGGTGTGCTCCCGGTTTCTGTTCCCTGTCGGTGACTACGGAGAACGGCACGAATACGGGCCAGCAATTCTTCTGTACCGAACGGCTTTGTAATATAATCATTTGCACCTAAATCCAATGCCTCCACCTTGTCCTTTTCATTGGAACGGGCAGACAGGACAATGATAGGAATCGTATCCGATTCCCGGACATTCTGAATTAAGTCCAGACCATCCCGATCCGGAAGACCCAGATCCAGAATAATAAGATCCGGGTGATGTGAGGAATACATCATCATTCCAAGCGTACAGGTTTCCGCACATATTACCTGATAGTCACTGGTTTCCAGGTTTGCTTTAATAAAATTGTGGATGCCGGCTTCATCTTCTACAATCAGAATCTTGTATTTATTATTGCTCATTGTCACACTCTCTTTCCAGGGAAAAGCGGAATACAGCACCGCCATTCGTTTTGTTTTCTGCTGTGATCTCGCTGCCATGCGCTTTGATAATGGCGGCACATACAGATAATCCTATCCCCATATTACTACGTGTCCCATCCACTGGTGTATCAGTCTTTTCATAGCATCCGGTGAAAATTTTGTTGAGTGCTTCCTTTGGAATACCACAGCCATTATCAGCAACCTCAAAAACTGCCTTGTCCTCTGTGACGGAAACAGATAATATTAACTCCGTCATGCCCTTTGCATGAAATACGGCATTTTCCAGAAGATTCAGCAATACCTGCTCAATCAGAATGAAATCCATCGGAATATCTACAAAATCATCTGGTATTCTGGTGATCACCTTTTGATTCGGGTGCTTCTTTGAAAACTTCATCAGAACCGAATCAATCAGTTCGTCAAGGACAGTGGATGTTTTGATGACTTGAACCTTTGCATCATCAATTCTTGTAACAGACAGCAGATTTTCAACCATACGGATCAGCCATTCACTATCCTCCTGAATTTCACCCAGCAGATTTAGCTGCTGTTCTTTTGTCAGTGCATCATATTTGGTAATGAGAGTAGAGGTTGAACCATATATTGAGGTGAGGGGCGTACGCAGATCATGGGAGATTGCCCGCAGCAGGTTGCCACGCATCCGTTCTTTTTCACTCTCTGCATGCAATTTCTCCTGTTCTCGTACCCGAAGCATTTCCTGTTCTCTGATTCGGATGTTCAATGTACTGGTAGAAACAGCAACAATCAGCATAATAATAGCAGAGAAGATGCTTTCTTCCACAAAAAAATCAAAAGCATAGTATGGGTAGGTGAATGCAAAATTCACGG
Source organism: uncultured Lachnospiraceae bacterium (assembly GCA_900553305.1). Lineage (GTDB taxonomy): Bacteria > Bacillota > Clostridia > Lachnospirales > Lachnospiraceae > Suilimivivens. The sequence continues at coordinate 1,870 of USDI01000131.1, read as the reverse complement.
CAAATACGCTGACAATAGCTGAAATAATGCCATAGTAATATCCATGCGTTTTCAATGAGATCAGGAAAACGCCGAATACAAAAATCATAGGAACAAGTGTCTGTGTTATAAAGATTTTCTGAATCAGGAGATTGACCGTAAAGGCACAGCAAAAGACAATAACCGAAAACAGAATATCCTTTTGTCGTTGGGGAATCTTCATGACAGTCTCTCCAAAGGTAATTTTAACAAAATTATTATATCCCATAAGAAGAAGTGCATCAAGCTTCCAACAGCAGGATCACAGGCAACATTTATTTCTTTACCGAATCTACACCACGGAAATGTTATGATTGGTAAAAATGTGCGAAGAAAAGGAGGAAGCTTTCGTGGAATATGACAGTAGTGACGATACTGATAACTACTCTTATATGACATGTTCATATGTGACATATCTACGCCCTTTGCTGCGGTATAGGGTATAGGTGTGTCTTTTTTGCATAAAACGATAATATGAACAGGAAATAAAGGAGTTTTGTATGAATTATTTTGGAAGTATTTTTGCAATGGTGGTCTGCATTACCATGTCCGCCTATTTTAGTGCTACGGAAACGGCGTTTTCATCCTTGAATAGAACCCGGCTAAAGGTGTTGGCAGATAATGGAAACAAACGGGCAGCACTGGCACTTAAGCTGTCGGGGGACTATGACAGGCTGATTTCCACTATTCTCATTGGAAACAATATTGTAAATATCATGGTGGCGGCCATTGGTACGCTTCTGTTTGTTGGAATTTATGGCGATATGGGTGCAACAATCTCTACGGTCGTTGTAACAATCGTTGTTCTGATTTTTGGTGAAATCACCCCCAAAAGTATTGCAAAGGATACCCCTGAGCGTTTTGCTTTGTTCAGCGCACCGTTTATCCATTTTTGGATTTTAGTTTTGACGCCGTTGAACTTTCTTTTTTCCCAGTGGAAGAAGTTTGTTTCCCGCTTCTTTAAGACAAATGACGATACAAAAATGTCCCACGAAGAACTGCTTCTTTTCATGGAGGATGTGGAGCAGGATGGCGGTATTGACAAAAATGAGGGTGAGCTTCTGCGAAATGCCCTGGAGTTCCGCGAATTGACCGCGGCTGAAATTCTGACACACAGGATCGAACTGGAAGCCATAGACATTAATGAGAGTCATGAAAAAATTGCAAGAGCCTTTACACAGTCCCGATTTTCCCGTCTGCTGGTCTACCGGGATACCATTGATCAGGTTGTCGGCGTTCTGCATCAGAAGGACTTCTATATCAACGGACAGATGACAGATCAACCTATTTCGGAAATTATGACGGAACCTTTGTTTGTCTATCAGCATACAAAAATCAGGGATATTTTGAAGCTGTTCCAGCATCAGAAGTCTCACATTGCGGTTGTTGTGGATGATTTTGGAGGGACTCTTGGTATTGTTACGATGGAAGATATTCTGGAAGAACTGGTTGGTGAAATATGGGATGAGCACGACGAAGTGGAAGAAAAATTTGTAAAACTGGGAGAAAACATGTATCGTGTTGATTGTTCCGTCAATCTGGAAGATTTTATGGAGTTCTTTGACATTAAGCTGGAATCTGACAGCATTTCTGTGGGTGGCTGGGTCATGGAGCAGCTGAACAGAGTCCCTGTTAAGGGTGAATCTTTCCATGTCCAACATCTGGAAATTACAGTTTCTGAACTGAATGTACATAGAGTGTCTTTCATTACAGTCAAGCAATGTGATATGGTTTTAGACTAAAATTAAAATCCACAATAACAGGACGGAGGAAATATGAAAAAAAAAGAACAGGGTACTGACAGCAATCAAAACAACCGTATATAAGGTAAAGAAAAGCGACATCACAAGGC
>USDI01000130.1 GCA_900553305.1 uncultured Lachnospiraceae bacterium | reverse complement strand
AATTCTAATGTTTATTTGTATTGCCTTTGCTGCCTCAATAGCATTCGGATCCATTGCGTCAAAAGAATAATCATTAGCCGCTTTAACTTCCATTTGCATACTGTTGAATATTCCGATTACCATAGCAAACGAAATAACTGCTGCTATTATATTCTTGTACTATTTTTTTGTTTTCATGTCATATATCCTCCTGCATCTTATTTGTTCCTGTTACAATATCTCATGCGATTACACTTCAACATGAATTATCCATAATATACCATAACTGGAGGGACAATATAAGTTTACAAACGTTCCAAATGGTGTTTTGTTTCCTGGAGTATAATAATATGAGAATAATTAAATTAAAATTTAATTATTGAAGATGGTTTCGGAACCGGATCAATTTTCCGGCTCCCAGCCATAGTAAAACTGAATCAGACTGATCCGGGATTTTGTGGAGGTCTTTTCATTGAGAGAGGCAACATGGCGATAGAGCATGGTTCGGGAAATGTAGAGCCGGTCAGCCAGTTCCTGCATACTTTCATCGGAAGTGAGCAGCACCTGCAAAATCTCTTTTTCACGATCTGTCAGGGCGAAGTGGTCGCAGAACTGCCGAAAGTGGAGTTCGCGGTCAGAAGTAGAAGAAGTTATAGGGTTAATAGAGGGGGTATGAGAATCTGCGACATTGGCAGGCGCGATATAGGTATCTGCCTGAGCTGTATAAATAAACAGTGCAATGCCGGTGACTACAAAAATAACAAGCGTTACTGTATAAATAATGGCAGGATTTCCTGAAGAAACCAGCATCATGGTAAGCTGGCTGATACATACGGCGCACAGATTGTTGACGGCACGTCCCAGTCCGGCCCAGAGCTCCGGAACCCTGGTGTGGTAGGACAGACTCATGAAGCTGACAGTGAAATAGACAGCAAAGATTCCTGCGGACAGATAGAAGATGATGCAGGAAATAAGGATACTTCCACCGGCCTGCAGCAGAACTACGCATATGGTAGAGAAGAGCATGACACAGAACATGAACAGATTCTGATACCTTTCACGGATTTTGCTGAACAGAATTCCGGCACAGATTCCGCTAAGTGCAAGCAGCAGACGGGGAAGACTGCCTAGATTCAGTTCTCCCGATGCATGCAGCAGCGTCATTTCACTGTCGAGGGTGGAAAAGATACAGGTCATCAGTGCAATGATACCGGAAAGGAGAAGCCCGGTACGCAGCGGGTGTGAGGTCAGAATGCGGTTTTTTAAGGGCGCATCCGACCGGACAGTATGCTTTAAGCGAATCCGGGTCAACAGAAACAGCAGCAAAGCCAGTGACAGGCACAGAATCAGTGCACTAATCGCGGTATTGGATACGAAATTATTACTGATAAATTGAAGCAGGATACCAAAGGCATAGCCGAATCCTACGACAGCGGGCAGAAGAGAATCCTGAATCAATAAAAGAGAACACAGGTAATGTATGGAACTGCCAAGAATTCCCAGCAGAAAAAAGAGGACACAGCCTGCGGCCAGTGTCCGGGCATAACCGGAGTGCAGGTTTATAAGGAGATAGCATGCGGCACCAATGAGAAAACAGGAAAGGGCGCCGAAGTATCTGAAACCGGCAGCTGTTTTAACGGTAAGGTATTTAAAAACAGGATAAAAAAGAAAACCCAGAGTGCTGATTCCTAAAATATAGCTCTGAGCGATGACGACACCATGAGAATCTGTATGATAAATAATACTGTTATCAAACAGGTATTCCGATCCGAGAAAAAGAAAATAAAAAAGTGCCAGTAAAATAACGGATCGTATGCGGTTCTTCCAGGGTGCTTCTTTTGCCATGCCGGTTACTCCTTTAGAGGGGATGTTATGGATGCGGCTGTCAGTTTGCAGCCGGAATCCGTTTCACATATTACGTGAAAGTTGATTTCAACCTCATTATATGTGCCGGAAGGAGAAATTACAATCATTTCTGTAAGGCAGGCAATCCCGATAGCGGAATTATCGTTACTGTTCATACAGCAGCCGGACACTTGCTGTCAGGCTGCGTAAGAAAAAGCTGAAATTACAATATTTTAAAAGGTATAAATTAGTAGACATTCAAAAATGAACTTTATATAATGAACTAAAGCAGTCGGGGCGGCTGCGGAGGGGATTTGCTGGAAGGAATACATTACGTATGATGAAGGATTTTTCAATGCAAAAGGATGAAGACTTATACAGGCAATACTTAAGCGGGGATGAAGCAGGGTTGGACAGCCTGATGCAGAAGTACGGCAATTCCCTGACTTTATATATCAATGGTTATCTGCATGATCTTCATGAGGCAGAAGACCTGATGATCGATGTTTTTTCCTATTTGTTTACAAAAAAGCCATCCATACGGGATGGTGGGCTTAAGGCATATATGTACAAGGCGGCGCGTCATATGGCGCTGCGGCATAAAAGCAGGCGGAAACACTCCTTCAGCATGGATGATCTGGTTGAGGAACCGGAAGGAAAAATCTTAGTGGAGGAGGTTGTCCGGACAAAGGAGCGCAACCGGATCCTTCATTTATGTATGCGCGAGTTGAATCCCGCCTATCGGGAGGCGCTTTATCTGATTTATTTTGAGGGCATGAGCTATCTGCAGGCAGCTGAGATTATGGGAAAAACGGTAAAGCAGATTACCAATATCGTGTACCGGGGAAAAGCGAGCCTGCGGGGATTATTGGAACGGGAGGGAATTACAGATGCGGAGTAATGAAGAACGGGTTGCGGAAGTAAAACGCCGGATGGAACAGAAGAAGAGACAGGAAGAGCTGCAACGAAGCCGGATTGTAATGATTTCGGCTGTGGCGGCAAGCCTCCTGTTTATTGCAGGTTTGTCCTTTTTTATGCCGGAGATTGCCGGTCAGATCAGTACAGAAGGCTATTCCCGCTATGAGATGACGGCAAGCATTTGCCATAACAGCAATGCTCTTTCCTATATAATTGTAGGATTGGTGGCCTTCATTCTTGGCGTGTGCGTTACGATTCTCGGCGTTCGTATCCATCACCTGAATACGGAACAGCAGAATACCGGGGATAAGGGGGATGAAGAGGATGGAGCTGATTGAAAATGTATTGCAATTCCTGATTACGCTGCTTGGTTTTTGTCTTGCGGTGATTTATTATCGCCGGGGGCGCAGACAGGCATACTTTCTGCTGACCTGTTTTTATGGCTGCTTTGCGTTGGGCTCTCTTTACTGGACACTTTATCTGATTTTATTTTTGAAAACGCCCCAGGTGTTTTATGTATCAGAGTTTGGATGGATTGCAAGTGTTATTTTTCTTCATATTCTGCAATATGTCCTGTCGGATGAAAAAGAAAGAACTTTTCCGTGCCGGGCGGCATGGCTTTCTGTACTGATCGGGGTTCCGTTGTGTGCACTTTATTGCTTATACGGGGATATCCTGTCAAATCTGCTCTGGTGCGGAATGATGATAGTCATTTCTTATTGTTCCATACGGGGACTTGTTTTCGCAAGGAAACAGGTGGGAAAGGCACGTGATATGCAGTATTTTCATATAGGTGTTCTTTGTTATGTAGCTGCAGAATATGCGTTGTGGACAACGGGGTGTTTCTGGCGCAGCGACTCCATCGGAAATCCATATTTCTGGATGGATATTCTGTTGACAGGCAGCCTGTTTGGGTTGTTCCCGGCAACGAGAAAGGCGGTGGAATCATGACTTACATAGAAAATGTATTTATCTGTATGCTGTCACCTCTGTTGATTGCAGCGTTCTGTATGGGGAAAAAGCAGCTTCGCCTCTTTCCGTTTTGTATTGCCGGGATGGGAGCGTGCCTGTTTTCTGCCTATATTAATACCTTCTTTGCGGCAGTTTATCAGTCAGATGCATTGGCGGCAGCCGTGGAAATTGCTCCTGTGACGGAGGAAGTGATGAAGCTTCTTCCTCTTCTGTTTTATCTGCTGGTATTCGAACCCGAACCGGCAAGAATCAAAAATGCGGCGATCACGATTGCGGTTTCCTTTGCTACATTTGAGAACATCTGTTATTTAACTCAGAACGGAGCCGGACATTTTTCACTTATCTTCTTCCGGGGCTTTGGAACGGGAGCGATGCACGTCATCTGTGGTGTGATTGTCGGAGCCGGGCTTGCGTATGCGTGGCAGCGTGCATGGCTGAAAGCAGCCGGGATCTGTGGCCTGTTAGGGGCAGCAATTACATTTCATGCGATATATAATCTTCTGATTGTCTATGGCGGAACGGCACAGTATATTGCCTACGTTCTGCCGGTTCTGCTGCTGGCAGTTGGAAAAGCTGTCTTCGGTACAAAAAGGGTGTGATAGTTAACCTTTTTCCGCCTCAGTGCTGCTTTTCACAGTCTGGAGTCTTCCGTACTCTTCCATATGGACATAAAGGGAAGAAAAGCAGGAAAAAAGTCCAAAAACATCCGGGAGCTAGAGAGAAATACTGAAATGAGCGGATGAGAATGGATATAAAGGGAAGAAAAGCAAGGAAAAAGTCCAAAATGAACGTGAAGTTAGAGAGAAACACAGAAACAGGCAGGTGAAAATGGATATAAAGGGAAGAAAAGCAAGGAAAAAGTCCAAAATGAACGTGAAACCAGAGTGAAATACCGAACTGAGCAGATGAAAATGGATATAAGGGAGAGAAAAGCAAGGAAAAAGTCCAAAATGATTGAGAAGCCAGAGGGAAATACTGAACTGAGCAGGTGAAAAGGCGTGAGTCATAGAAATGTGGCTTGCGTCTTTTTTCTGTCTGGAAAAGATGTGGAATACAATGGCACAAAGTTATTTCAGCTTTAAGGATAGAGCGACTGGAATTTACTTTGACAATTGAGAAGGGAAAATGAGACCACCAATTTTTTATAAATGTGGGTGAGAGTTTTTGGAACTTTTTGTACCTAAATATATATAGAACAAACAGGATCTTAGAAAATGCGTTACAAAAAGGACTTGGCCTGTATCCGGGATATCGGAATGGTAAGAAAATAGCTAAGAAATAATGTGAGATGGAAAACCTTATAAATAAGGCTTTGAAAAGGAGGTTGCACGTCCTATGTACAATAACCAAAAGCGTGTAGAACTGGTAAAAAGACGTATTTATGAAAGGAACTGTCAGCAGCAGAGGCATGGAATTTACGGACTATCTGCGGCGTGCATGGTTTTATTCACCTTTCTTGCAGGAACGCTTCATGTGGTGGCAGGACATACACAGATGGCTGCTCAGGGCATGTATGGTTCTGTCCTGCTATATAAAGATGCGGGCAGCTATGTGCTTGTGAGTGTTGTTTCCTTTGTTCTGGCAGTTGCCGTCACATTATGCTGTATCAGACTGCGGGACAGGGAACGTGGAGCAAGGGATAAAAAAAGAGATAACTCATTACCGGAAGGGGAGGACAGCGCAGAATGAGAAAAAGGGCAAAACGAATTTATGGAATATTGCTGAGTATGAGCATGCTCTTAACGTTATTATCGGTGCCGGCATGGGCGGCAGAACCGATTGAAACAGGAACGGGATACGAGCAGGAACAAAAACAGATACAGGAGGAAGGACAGACGCAAGCTCCGGAACATGAACATACGCAAGGCTGTTATACGCTGACAGAGAACTGTATTCATGAGCATACATCGGAATGCTGTCCGCAGACCACCGGTACCGGTACTGTGTCCGGAAATAATATAACGGAAACCGTAGAAGCCCAGCCGACAGCATGTACTCATGTATGCGGCGAAGAAAACGGCTGTATTACAAAGGAATGGAACTGTGGATATAACACTGAAAACAATGAAACTCCGGCAACCGTGGGAACGACACAGGGTACCGGAACTGTCGAAGCTGCTGAACAGGAAACCGTTACGGTGGAAAGCGTACAGGCCATGATCAATGCGTTGCCGGACGCAGAAGAAATCAGCACTAATAACGCCGAAGAAGTTGCGGAACAGCTTGAAGCCATTGACAAGGCAAAGGCAAAGCTTTCCGATGAGGAATTGAACGCACTTGATTTTACCCGATATATGAAGGCCGCTGCTGCACTGGCTGAGCTGTCTGTACCCATGCTGACCGCGAATGGATTGGGAGATGTTTCTACGCAGGATGAATTGACTGCTGCACTGGCGAATAGCAGTATTTCAAAGATTACACTGATAGGAAATATTGATATCAGCAGTACACTGATAGTTGACCGTACTGTGACATTGGATTTAAATGGCTATGTGCTGAAAATGACAGGAAGTGGCAGCGTGATCCAAATAAAAAGTGGCGGTTCGTTGATAATTGAGGATAATAATGCGAGCTCACCGCACAAATTCACTCCGGATTCCAACGGTCTATGGGTGCTCGACAATAACGGGACAGAGACTGTTTCAGGCGGCGTAATTACTGGAGGAACGGGCACTTCACACTCTAGCTGGTTTGAGGGAGGAGGCGTGTATATAGAGGCTCAGGGCCGCCTTGTGATGAACGGAGGCAGCATCGTCGGTTGCAGTGCGGGAAGAGAGCACTCT
>USDI01000129.1 GCA_900553305.1 uncultured Lachnospiraceae bacterium | reverse complement strand
ACGGATTGAAGCTACCGAAGAAGATTACGAAGAAGAAATCAAGACAATGGCAGAAGTTTACCAGATGGAGCCTGACAAGATTAAGGAAATGCTTCCTGAAAAGAGTGTCAAGGGAATCAAGGAAGACATCGCTGTTAAGAAGGCAGCAGAGTTCGTTGTAAACAATGCCAAGGCAAAATAAGAAAAGAGGTTAAAGAATGAGTTTAGTACCTTATGTCATTGAACAGACAAGCAGAGGGGAACGCTCCTATGACATCTATTCAAGACTTTTAAAAGAAAGAATTATCTTTTTAGGCGAGGAAGTAAATGAAACAACCGCAAGTCTTGTTGTAGCACAGATGTTGTTTTTGGAAGCTGAGGATCCGGAGAAGGATATCCAGCTTTATATTAACAGCCCTGGTGGCAGCGTGACGGCTGGTATGGCAATTTATGATACCATGCAGTATGTAAAATGTGATGTATCTACCTTCTGTATGGGTATGGCAGCCAGCATGGGCGCATTCCTTTTAGCAGGTGGTACGAAGGGCAAGAGACTGGCACTTCCCAATGCGGAAATCATGATCCATCAGCCTTTGGGCGGCGCACAGGGACAGGCTACCGAGATTGAAATTGCTGCCAAGCATATTTTACAGACCAAAGAAAAGCTGAACAGAATGCTTGCGGAAAATACCGGCAAGGATATCTCCATCATTGCAGCAGATACGGACCGTGATAACTGGATGTCCGCAGAAGAAGCGAAGGAATATGGACTGATTGACCGCGTTATTTATAAGCGTTCAGAGGCGTAGTCACAATAGTTTAAAGTAGAGGTAAAGTCATATGGCAGGAAGGAATTCTGACGAAATCAGATGTTCTTTTTGTAATAAAACCCAGGATCAGGTGCGTAAGATGATCGCCGGTCCTTCGGGAGTATATATTTGTGACCATTGCGTGGAGATCTGCGCGGATATTGTTGAGGAAGAGTTTGAGGATGATGCAGAGGCATTTGCAGAAGAAGAGCCGGAAATGGAAATCAATCTGTTAAAGCCTGCAGAAATCAAGGACTTTCTTGATGATTATGTCATCGGGCAGGAGGAAGCGAAGAAGGTTCTTTCCGTTGCTGTTTATAATCACTATAAGCGTGTGACAGCACCGAAGGACGAGGATGGTGTTGAACTTCAGAAAAGTAACATTATCATGATCGGGCCTACCGGTTCCGGTAAAACCTATCTGGCACAGACCCTGGCGAAGGTTATTAATGTTCCGTTTGCAATTGCGGATGCTACAACCTTAACCGAAGCCGGTTATGTGGGAGAGGATGTAGAGAACATTCTGCTTAAGCTGATTCAGGCAGCGGATTATGATATCGACCGTGCACAGTATGGAATCATTTATATTGATGAGATTGATAAGATCACGAAGAAGAGTGAGAATGTTTCTATTACCCGTGATGTTTCCGGAGAAGGAGTGCAGCAGGCACTGCTTAAGATTGTTGAGGGTACGGTAGCAAGCGTTCCGCCACAGGGTGGACGGAAGCATCCTCATCAGGAGCTTTTGCAGATTGATACCTCCAATATCCTGTTTATCTGTGGAGGAGCATTTGATGGTCTTGAGAAGATTGTAGAAGACCGTCTGAATCGCAATTCCATTGGATTTGATGCAGAGATTGTAAGCAGGAACAGTAAGGAAGTCAGTGAGCTTCTTGCAGAGGTAACACCACAGGATCTTGTGAAATTTGGACTGATTCCGGAATTTGTCGGACGTGTGCCGATCAATGTGTCACTGAAAGGTCTTGATAAGAAAGCGTTAATCCGTATTCTTACCGAACCGAAGAATGCGTTAATTAAACAGTATCAGAAATTATTTGGATTTGACCATGTAAATCTTGTGTTTGAAGAAGATGCAGTGGATGCCATTGCAGAACAGGCTTTTGAGAGAAAGACCGGAGCAAGAGGATTACGGTCCATTATGGAAAAGGTCATGATGAATGTCATGTTTGAAATTCCATCGGATCGTACAATTGAAAAATGCGTGATCACCAAAGGCGCGGTAGAAGGTGAGAGTGAACCGCTGATTTACCGCAGAGAATTGATGCCTAAAGCAAACTAAAGCATGACGGACACGCTTTTGCGTGTTCGTCATATTTATATCATTTGTCATTATATTTTTTAACGGAGTTGTATATGAATAAAGAACATATCCCGGTAATTCCCCTACGGGGACTTGCAGTGTTACCGGATGCAATTATACATTTTGATTTAAAGAGAGAAAAGTCAATTCATGCCGTGGAATACGCCATGATGGGAGACGGACTGGTATTTCTTGTTGCACAGAAGGATCCGGAATGTCAGGATCCGGGAATCGGGGATCTTTATCAGGCTGGAACAGTCGCTTCGGTACGGCAGGTCACAAAGCTTCCGAATCAGATGCTGCGGATTCTCGTAGGAGGTGTGAAGCGGGCGATGCTGATTGCAATTCGAGAAGAGAATGAAGCCTTTCTGGAAGGAAGCATTGTTCCGCAGGAGGAGCTTCCGGTTGAAGAGTTGTCGTCTGTAGAGGAGGAAGCCATGCTCCGGCAGCTTAAGGAAACCATTGCCGAGTTTGCGGCGCTTCATCCCAAGCTTGATAAGAATGCCGTACAACGGTATCAGTCCATGGAGGATCTTGGGAGCCTGCTGGATCAGATTACCATGAATCTTCCGGTAGAATTTGAAAAAAAGCAGCAGGTATTAGAGGCCTTCGATTTAAAGGAGCGTTTTGAGGCGGTCTGTACTATCTTAGTTAATGAGATCCAGATTGCCGGAATCCGGAATCGTCTGGCACAGAAATTAAAGGGTAAGGTAGAGAAGAACCAGAAGGAATACCTGTTACGGGAACAGCTTCACTACATCCGGGAGGAATTGGGAGAAGAGAATTCCTTTTCGGACAGTGAGCAGTTTGAAGAGAAGCTAAAGGAGCTGCAGGCAGGGACCGAAGTAAAGGAGAAGATCCGGAAGGAAATCTCCCGGTTTAAGAGTCTGTCCGGGAACAGCTCGGAAAGTGCTGTGGAGCGGGGCTATATTGAGACTCTGTTAGAGCTTCCGTGGGATAAGGCCTCGATTGATAACGAAAGTATCAAAGAGGCAGGAGAGATTCTGGAAAAGGAGCACTATGGACTGACACAGGTCAAGGAGCGTATTCTGGAATTCCTGGCGGTACGGTGTCTCACGAAGAAGGGAGAAAGTCCCATCCTTTGTCTGGTGGGGCCTCCGGGAACCGGTAAAACCTCGATTGCGCGAAGTGTTGCCAGAGCGTTGAATAAGAGATACATACGGATCTGTCTCGGAGGTGTCCGGGATGAAGCAGAGATTCGTGGCCATAGGAAAACCTATGTCGGTGCAATGCCCGGAAGAATTGCGACAGGCCTGCGGCAGGCAGGAGTGAAGAATCCGCTCATGCTTCTGGATGAAATTGATAAGGTCAGCAATGATTATAAGGGAGATACCTTTTCCGCATTGCTTGAAGTACTTGATGGAGAACAGAACGTGCGGTTTCGCGATCATTATGTGGAAATTCCGCTTGACCTGTCGGAGGTTCTGTTTATTGCAACCGCAAATTCCACACAGAATATCCCCCGTCCCCTGCTTGACCGTATGGAGCTGATCGAGGTAAACAGCTATACGGAGAACGAGAAGTTCCATATTGCGAAGGAACATCTTCTGCACAAGCAGATGGAAAGGAACGGTATCACCGGAAGGTGGCTGTCTGTTTCGGACAGTGCCTTGAAAACAATCATTTCTTCCTATACAAGAGAAGCCGGTGTCCGTGAGCTGGAGCGTAAGATCGGGGATATCTGCCGCAAGGCAGCGAAGGAAATTCTGGAATGCCGTGAAGAGGGCAGAGAGGAAACGAAGGTTAAGGTGACCGCTTCTAATATTGAGAAGTATCTTGGAAAGCGGAAATACACGACGGATCTGGCCAATAAGAAGCCGGAGGTCGGCATTGTACGCGGACTTGCCTGGACGAGTGTTGGTGGTGATACCTTACAGATCGAGGTAAATGTCATGCCCGGCAAGGGAGATATTGATCTGACCGGACAGATGGGAGATGTGATGAAGGAATCCGCCATTATCGGTATGAGCTATGTCCGATCTATCGGTAAGGAACATAAGATTGAACCGTCCATGTTTAAAGAAAATGATTTCCATATTCATATTCCGGAGGGAGCTGTTCCGAAGGACGGACCATCGGCCGGAATCACGATGGCAACGGCAATCTTTTCTGCAGTGACCGGGAAGCCTGTGCGCTGTGACCTTGCCATGACCGGAGAGATTACCCTTCGTGGAAATGTACTGCCGATTGGCGGTTTAAAGGAGAAGATTCTGGCAGCCAGGATGGCGGGTATTAAGGAAGTGCTTGTTCCTTCTGAAAATAAGAAGGATGTGGAAGAAATTCCGGAAGAGATCCGCAACGGAATTACCATTACTTATGTTAAGACCATGAAGGATGTAATAAAAAAAGCACTTGTGACGGAGTAATAAAATATATACAATGTTAGTAATGATAACGAGAGTATTCCGGACAATCCGGATGCTTGTTCAGAACGTGAGGTTTCAGCATGGTTATTAAAAATGTAAGTCTGGAAACAGTCTGCGGAATTACCAGTAAGATTCCGGACAATCCATATATTGAATTTGCGTTTGCCGGCAAGAGTAATGTAGGGAAGTCCTCCCTCATTAACGGACTGATGAATCGCAAGTCTCTTGCGAGAACCAGTGCACAGCCGGGCAAAACACAGACCATTAATTTTTATAATATCAATGATGCCATGTATTTCGTCGATCTTCCGGGATATGGCTATGCAAAGGTCAGTGAACAGGAAAAGGCCAAATGGGGAAAGATGATTGAGAATTATCTGCACAGCTCCAGACAGTTAAAGGCGGTATTTCTGCTCATTGATATCAGGCATGAGCCTTCCGGAAATGATAAGATGATGTATGAATGGATCTGTAATCAGGGCTATGAACCGGTCATTATTGCAACGAAGCTGGATAAGATTAACCGGAGTCAGATTCAGAAGCATGTGAAGATGATCAAAGAGGGTCTGCAGGTGGTGAAGGGAACAATTGTGATTCCTTATTCCGCACAGACCAAACAGGGGAGAGAAGAGATCTACGATTTATTGGACAGCTATCTGATATAAAGGGGCAGAAGCCAGAGATCGTTCCTGCTTGCAGGATAAGATACTGGCTTAGTGCCCCGACCCACATGAGCAAGGAGTGATTTTGAAAAAATCAACGGAGTGCGAATGGGGGCAGAAGTGCGAGAGTTGCAAGGCAACGGAGCACTTCGTATATCATAAAGGGGCAGAAGCCAACAGGAGGAAGAGGCGGTTATTATGGAAAAAAGAGGAACGGGAATCACTTATGTAAAGGTTGTTGTTAACTTATTAATCATGGCGTTGACGATTCTTTGCTGCTTTCTGGTATTACCAAGAATTATTGTATATTTTATGCCGTTTTTTATTGGTTGGATCATTTCCCTGATCGCTAACCCGATCGTGAGGTTTTTTGAGACAAAGCTTAAGATACGGAGAAAAATGGGGACGGTTGTTGTGATCATTGCCGTACTTGCGCTTGTTGTGGGTGGAGGATACTTTTTGATTTCCTGGCTGCTGGAGCAGCTGATTTCCTTTATAAATGAAATTCCCGAGATGTGGGCAAATGCACAGGGAGACCTGGAAAACATCGGTAAAAAGCTGATGGTCATGTATCAGTATCTGCCAAAGAACTGGCAGGAGAATCTGGATGGCTTTCAGGTGAAATTCCAGACTATATGGGGAGACTGGGTAAGCACACTCGGAACACCGACGATTACTGCAGTTGGTAATTTTGCCAAAAATCTGCCGTTGATTGTAATCGGGATTATTATGAGTCTGCTGTCTTCCTATTTCTTTGTGGCAGAACCGGATTATCTTCGCAGCATCTGGGGGAAAATACTTCCGCGGGCATTGCAGGATCGTATCGACATGATCAAGCGTGGTTTAAAGCGTGCCGTAGGCGGCTATTTTAAGGCACAGCTCAAAATTGAGGTATGGATGTATATTCTGCTGGGAATCGGATTCTGGATTCTGCGTGTAAGATATGCCTTCATTATAGCAATCGGAGTAGCCATTTTAGATCTGCTGCCTTTCTTTGGAACAGGAACCGTGCTGGTGCCGTGGGCAATCATCAAGTTTCTGAACGGAGAATACGGTATGGTGATCGGTCTGCTCGTTATCTGGGGAGTCGGACAGCTGTTCCGTCAGATGATTCAGCCAAAGATCGTAGGAGATTCGGTAGGGTTGGATCCGCTGCCAACGTTGTTCCTTTTGTACATCGGATACCGTATGGGAGGTGTCTGGGGCATGCTGCTTTCTGTACCGATTGGAATTATTATTTTTAATATGTATGAAGAAGGGGTATTCGATACCACAATTAAAAGTATACAGATCCTGTACTCCGGAGCAAGTAATTTCCGCCATATTACCGAGGAGGATATGGAACCTGTCCGCAGGTATAAGCTCCTTGAGCAGG
>USDI01000128.1 GCA_900553305.1 uncultured Lachnospiraceae bacterium | reverse complement strand
TCTGTCCCATGTTGCCCTTGGTAAATGCATTACGCACATTGGCTGCGGTACGGTTCTGGTTATCGGTAAGTGCATCAACGATAATAGCGATTCCGTTCGGTCCGTATCCTTCATATGTAACATACTTGTAGTTAACGCTTCCGTCATCTCCGGCTGCCTTCTTGATTCCACGGTCAATGGTATCGTTCGGCATATTGTTGGCTTTTGCCTTTGCAATGACCTGTGCAAGCTTGGAATTGTTCGCCGGATCTGGTCCGCCTTCCTTTACAGCAACTGCGATTTCTCTACCGATAATGGTGAAAACCTTACCCTTTGCTGCATCATTCTTCTCCTTCTTATGCTTAATGTTTGCAAATTTTGAATGTCCTGACATACCTGTACTCCTCTTTTCATCTATTCGTTTTTTGTGGTGACATTTTGCTGCAGCTCCTGTTTCTTTTTCGTAACAAGAACACTCTTTATCATCTTATGCTCTACAGACAGAATTCTGAAATTATATCCATCCACGTCTACGGAAAAGTCTTCATTTTCCTCCGGGATCTTATCCATCTTAGAGATCATAAAGCCATTTAATGTTTCAAATTCCTCCTCATGGAAGGAAATGTGGAACCGTTCCTCCAGTTCCTTAAGCGGCGTGATTCCATCAATAATATATTCATCCTTATTGCCGGTTTCTTCAATATACTGTTCATCCTCGTCATATTCATCCTGAATATTGCCCACGATTTCTTCCAGAATATCTTCCATGGCAAGAACTCCCTTGGTCTGTCCATATTCATCCACAACAATCACCATCTGGGTCTTGGTCTTCTGCATCATCCGGAACAGATCGGCAATATTCTTGGTCTCCGGAATCACCATTGCTTCACGCAAAAGTCCCTCAATGCTTCCAACACTCTTCCCGGCATTTTCTTCCGTACGGTCTGCTACAATGGCATCACGAAAATGCAGGATTCCGACGATCTCATCAATATTTTCATGGTAAACCGGAAAACGGCTTTTCCCCGCATCCAGCATCTGGGTTATGGCGTCCTCCAACAGGGTATCCTGATCAATGGCAAGAATATTCTTACGGTTCGTCATGATATCCTTTGCCTCTTTATCTCCGAACTCAAAAATGTTCGTAATCATTTCTGCTTCCGTCGCCTGAAACACACCCTGCTCATGTCCTTCGTTCACCATGGAAATAATTTCCTCGGTTACATGATCCGAATTATCACTGCCAAGCTTTTTCAGGTGATGCCAGAAATTCTTTACGGAATTTGCCGAAGATGCATCATCTTCCATTTTTTCATCTCCTTTGTATCGTATAAAACATCAAAATAAACTATAACATTTCCTCTTTGTATCGTCAAGCAGACTGCACTTATGTACCCAGCTCCAGGCTGATCATCAGTCCTTTATTTACCTGACGCATCATATCTTCATCCAGATGACACACGCGGTCCTTCAGTCTTCTCTTATCAACGGTTCGTAATTGTTCTAATAAAATCACCGAATCACGTTCCATATCATACCGTTTCGCACTCAGCTCGATGTGCGTGGGAAGCTTTGCTTTATTCTGTTTTGAAGTAATGGCAGCAACAATGATCGTCGGGCTGTGTTTATTCCCCACATCATTCTGCACAATCAGTACGGGACGGATTCCTCCCTGTTCCGAGCCAACCACCGGTCTTAAGTCACAATAATATACATCTCCACGTCTCATAACAATCCCTTCGTTCCAAACTGGTTTCCTTTTTCAGTAGTAAGTATAGCCGGATTGTCCGAAAGGTATACTTTGAATTTATTCAAGATATATCCACAGATTTTCAATGAGATCGGAAGCAATCATTCCATGCTTTCCTTTCTTTAATGCTGCTTCATCTCCCGCAAGTCCATGAAGGAAAACACCCTTTGAGGCTGCATCAAAAGCCGGAATCCCCTGTGCCAGAAGGCTTCCGATCACCCCGGTCAGCACATCACCGCTCCCTGCCGTTGCCATTCCATCATTACCTGTAGAATTCAGATACAGGGCTGCTCCATCCGTAACCACTGTACAGGCATCCTTGGAAACCAGAATGCAGTGGCTCTGTTCCTGAAAGGTGCGTATTGCCCTCTCACGCTCCTGCTGATAATCCGTCATCGCAAGTCCTGACAGCCGTAAAAACTCTCCTGGGTGCGGGGTCAGGATCACCGGCTGTTTCGATGCTTTTTCCTTCACAAGCTCCATAAGTGCCGGATCATCCGCAAGCAGGTTCAGTGCATCCGCATCCAGAACCGTGGGAAGGTGTGACGCACAAAGCAGACGCGTAAGCGTTTCCTTCGCCTCTTTCGAGGTTCCGATTCCGGGACCGGCCACCAGTACATCAGCCCATTTGAGGTCCTTCACAGGATCCGTTGCTATCATAGCTTCCGGAAATACCGTACGCAGTAAGGTATGGTTTGTTTCTTCTGTCAGTACCTTCAGCATGCCCGCTCCGGAGCAGAGAACCGCTCTTGCACAAAGAAGTGCCGCTCCACTCATTTCACGGCTTCCGGCATATAACAGAACCTTTCCGAAGGTTCCCTTATGTCCGGATGTTTTTCTTTGCGGCAACAGATTCTTCGCTTCTTCCTTCTCATAAGTAAAAGCCGTTTCTGCACAGATACCGTAATTTTCAATTCCCACATCCCGCAGATAAACCTTTCCGCAATACTCTCTTCCCGGATATAGGAGATGTGCTTTTTTCAGATACTGGAAGGTCACCGTCAGGTCTGCTTTCACGGCTTCGCCGCATACTGCTCCCGTATCCGTATCAATTCCACTCGGAAGATCTACTGCACAGATAACCGGAGCAGCTTTATTCAGACGTTCTGCACCAGTTATTTCACCGCCAAAAGAACTGCCCCTTTGGAGACTGCGTCTGTATTCATTCATTTTATGAATCATCTCACGGGTTTTCTCCCGTACCTCCCCGGTAATCCCGATTCCAAGCAAAGCGTCTATAATGATATCATATTCTCCATCCGGCCATGTGTCACAGATGGAAAACCCCAAATGCTGCAGGATCTGCCTCTGCTGCCCGGCTTCTTCCGAATAATTACCCTGCAGCTGAAAAAAAGTCACCTGCCGGCCTGCCTTTGCAAGGAGACGTCCGATGGCCAGTCCATCTCCTCCATTATTTCCTTTTCCTGCCACAATCAGTATCCGGTTCCGGTCAGGATAACGCTTGATAATCACCTCTGTGACAGCCAGTGCTGCTCGCTCCATTAATACCATGGACGGTATTCCTGTCTGCCCGGTCGTTCCATAATCACACGCTTTCATTTCTGCCGTTGTTACTACATATTTCATTCTGCACCTCACTTTCTGCTGTGGATGTAATTCTACGGATATAAGGCAGGCAGTGGTTTTCTTTCTTCCACTGCCTGTATATCTTATGTCTTATCTGTTTTCTTATCTGATAATGACTCGTTCTTTTCTGATCCTTCTGCTTTGCTGTGATCCGGATTTTCCTTTTCATATTTCATATCAAAGATCTCGATCACCTCAGCGCCAAAGATGTCGTGCATATAGGAATACAGTTCCTGGTTCATCAGTTCCATTTCCTGCTTACGGATAAGTCGTTTCTTTAATTCAACCCGGATCGCCGCCACCCATTTGGCCGTCTCTTCAATCTCTGCCTCATTGGCCTTTAAGGTATCATAACAACTATCCATGGTCTGCAGCATTAGCTCCCTGTTCACCCGGTCGATCTCTCCCGGAAGTTCAATAAGCTGATCCTCATACATGGCAAGCCGCTCATTACATTCATTAATGAGGCGCTTGTTATCTTCCAGCTTCTTCAATGCCTTTTGATTATTGCCCTCAGCAGTACCTTCGGCATTTTCCACAATTTCCTGCATCAGCTTTTTCTTAAGACGCTTGATGTCCTTACTCTCTGTTGTCGCTTTCCCCTGCTTTTTCAGAAGCTCATTGAGTTCTTCTTCAAGGCGCAGGATCGTCTTATTCGGATTCGTCTGCGTAAACAGCCGATGCCATTTATTATCCAGAGTCAGTATTGGTATTTTCTTTTCTTTTAATGCAGGAGAATAGATTTCATCCTTTCTCGACATACCATCACCATCCTCATTTATTCGTTACTGTTCCCCGTATCTCGTCCCTGTAACATCTATTCCTCTTTTTCAGTTTCATAGCGGTTAATATTATAGGTAAGCTTCATTAAGGAATCCGACAGATGAACATTCTCCACCTGAATCTCCTTAGGCAGATTCAAATCAATATGGGCAAAGTTCCAGATTCCTTTAATGTCCTGTCTGGCAAGCCGCTCTGCAACCTCTAACGCGCTGGTCTTCGGAATGGTTAAAACAGCAATATCAATTTCATTTTCTTTGACAAAGGTCTCCAGCTCCTCCATAGGCCGTACCTCAAGGTCCCGGATCTTCTTTCCGAACAACACCGGATTGTTGTCAAAAATTCCACGGAAGAGAAAGCCCCTCCGCTCAAAGTTCATGTAATTAGCAAGCGCCTGACCTAAGTTTCCGGCTCCGATAATAATCAGATTGTGTGTCTTATGAAGCCCTAAGATCTTACCGATCTCTTCGTACACGTATTCCACCTTATAACCATATCCCTGCTGTCCAAATCCTCCGAAATTATTAAAATCCTGCCGGATCTGGGATGCCGTCACCTTCATAATCGCACTCAGTTCCTGTGATGAAATCCGTTCGATTCCATCGTCCTTCAGTTCTCCCAGATAGCGGAAATATCTGGGCAGACGGCCGATTACCGCCTGTGAAATTTCTTTATTATCCAATGGAGTTCCCTCCCTGATTAATTGATGATTTTCTCATGATTAATTTTAGTACACTGTTAAAACCTTGTCAATGTACTGCCGTTAGCAGATTTTTATTCTTCTCCACTTAAAAATGATCCACCGGATCATTTTCTCATATGCATGGCAACATAAAAATGACGGGTGTCTTACCCGTCATTTGGTGGACCCGGGTCTTTCGACCAGCCCAATTATTTAACGTGTTTCCTAGAAACAAATTTATGTTTGTATTATTATCTGTTCTCTTCCCTCTCCTCCAATACGCGGAAATCTATTTTACCATTGACCGTTAATGGCATTTTTTCTATACAAATAATGTCTATTGGCTGGGCATATTCCGGTAAATTATCTGCACAAAGACGCAATAAATCAGATTTTACCTTTTCCTTATCCGCAGTTTGTTTCAATACAACATATACAACCGGAAGTTTTCCCTGTGAATATGACTTATCCGACCGTCCAACTGCACAACATTCACATACATCAGTATCTGTGGCGATAACATTTTCGATCTGAGAGGGAAATACCTTAAATCCATCATGTCGGATAATCATTCTCTTAATTCTGCCGTCTATGTACAGAAAACCATCTTGATCCATATGTCCAATATCACCACTGTGAATCCATTTCTGTCCATTTTTATCCACAAATATAACCTGTTTTGTTTCCTCCTGATTATTGTCGTATCCCAACATCAGGGCAGGTGAAGAAATTAATATTTCGCCCTGTTCTCCATACTTTTGTTCTCTGCCTGTTTCTGAATCTACTATACGAATTACCGTATTAACAAATGGAATTCCCACACTTCCAACTCTGTTTGCCCTTTTATGAAAACCACAGGCTGCCGCACTCACCTCTGTCATTCCATATCCTGTAGCAATCGGAATATCGACCCCATGCATATGTAGAAAATCCGCTATATGCCTCTCCATTTCTGCGCTCAACGAATCACCACCTACACCAACAATTTTCAAGAATGACAGTTTTACTCCCTCAAGCTTTTTGCTCTCAAAAAGACGCGCATAGTGGGTTGGCACACCCAGAATATGCGTAGGTCGATATTTTAAAATCAGCTTATCAAATACTGCCGGATTAAATTGAGGAATCAGAACATTCTCCATTCCACACGAAAGAATCATATGTATTCCATTTACTAATCCGTATGCAATAAATGGCGGCATAATATTTAAAAAGACATTTCCAGCCTCATAACTCCCTTCACTTGCCCTTGCGTTTATAACCATAGCATTCAAATTTTCATTGCTCAACATAACACCTTTGGGAAATCCTGTTGTTCCCCCTGTATGTACAATTACGCAACAGGCATTTTCTTTATACGGTACGGATGGTAAATCCCCCTCTTGTCTGCTCATAAACATACGCCATGGATAAACATCTTTACCTGCTTTGCCAGCTCTCAATATTACTCTCAGTATTTTTCCTTTAATCCCTGCAAAACTATTTAAAGGCGATACTGTAATAAACTTTTCCACGTTTGTACCAGCAATCGCTTCTTTCATTTTTTTGCTTAAGATGTCCAACGAAAGTACATATTTTGCATGAGCTTCCGAAATGTACTTTCGAATTCCGCTGGCACTCGTTCTAGGATCAACCACATTAGAAATTGCTCCTAGACGATTAAGCGCATAAATTGAATAAACTATTTCCGGAATCGTAACTGCTACAATAACTACAACATCATTAGTTTTCACTCCTAAGTTCATAAATGCATGCGCTACTCTATCTATCTCTTCAAACATTGTATGATAGGAGATTTTACGTCCGTAATAATTGATGGCTGTACT
>USDI01000127.1 GCA_900553305.1 uncultured Lachnospiraceae bacterium | reverse complement strand
CCAAGATTCTGGGAAACATACGGCGAAACCGCATTGCCGATGGATACAAAGATCAATGAAAAAACATTTTCCACCCTCATCGTTGCTGTATACCCGGCGAGTGCCTGTGTACCGAAAGGATTTACCACTGCCTGCACAATCATCATACCGATGGACACTGTGGACTGCTGTAAAACCGACGGCACCGCAATGCGAAGCATGGAATACAGCTCCTGCCATTCAAACCTGTTAAAGGGGCTTTTATATTGCTGCATCCGTGCAAAGAAAATCAAAAACGAAAACACAGCGGAAATTCCCTGTGCAATCAGGGTTGCAATAGCCGCACCGAACACACCGAGACCTAACCCGGCTACCATCCAAAGATCCATTAAAATATTCAGGATGGACGAAAAAATCAGCAGTCCTAGCGGAATTTTGGATTCGCCGATTGAGGTGAACATGGTAGAAAGAATGTTATACATAAACAGAAACGGAAAGCCCACAAAATAGACCCGCAGATACAGTACTGCATCATCCAGTATGTCGGCAGGGGTTTGCAGTCCACTCATCATCGAGTTGGCGAAGAAAAAGCCAAAAACACCAAGGACTATACTTAGAAGCAAAAAGCTAATCAAGGAGGTTGACACGATTGTTTTCATTTTGCCATACTCCCTAGCTCCGAAATAACGGCTCACAAGCACACCGGCTCCGACACCGGCTCCCAGTGCCACACAAATGAACACATTGGTCAATGCTGCACATGCACCGACAGCTGCAAGTGCGGAAGAACCAACAAACTGGCCGACAATAATAGAGTCGGCCATATTGTATATTTGCTGAAAAAAACTTCCAAGAATCATTGGCATTGCAAAAACCGTCAACGCTTTGAGGGGCGTATCGGTTATCAAATACTCATCTTTCGACATTATCATATTCCTCCATGGTATCTTGTATCGTGGTATCCCATTCACTTACCTTCTCAAATTCCGATTGAGATTTCACCTGTTTTAAGAGATTTAATAACTGTTATATTTTGTTATTAAATTCTCCACAAGCCCTTGAAAACACTGGATTTATCGCAGGTGAGCTTTTCCTTATTGTTTCCCTTGTGTTATATCGTCCCATCAGTGTTTACGAACTCTGATAAGGGCAAATACAAGGGCAAGAAAAATCTATAAAACAGTATAACACAAAATAAAAGTGACATGGTGAACTGATTGAAATGCTTCTGATTTTTGTAACTGATAATTGATTGAATGATAAGGAGAGATAAGATACGATGAGAACAATATTGGCAGAGTACAATCCACAGCGCAACAGTATTGATGTTTACACCTCTGCTGGCTATATGCTCCGCATTGATTGTTGGGAAGCTGAAAAGAATTTAAAAACTACACCCGGATCAGACTGTGCATTAAACGCACTTGCTATTGATGAACCACTTGAATATGTACGATTATGAAAGCTATCGAGGTCGTAACCTGAAAACTTATTCGATAGAAATCAGTGATCCTACCGAATAATTGTCGATAATTAATTAGCCAAGCAGGTGCATTGGCTATTTCTAATGAGCTCGGATTGGTTGTTTCTACTGGACTCTGAGTGGTCGATTCCTCCGGGCTCTAACACCAACGAAAAATCTGGTGTCTGAGAGTGCCAAAATCACCCTCAAAAATACCCCTGAAATTGCTCTCTGGTTGTCCTATATTTATCTACTAAAAATCTCCCATTCGCCTTGCGTCCCTCGAAAACCTCTGGTTTTTCTCGGTCACGGGCTTCGCCCCATGACATCAAATAAAAAAGCTCCGCTCCATGCAAGCATGGGCAGAGCTTTTTATATTTAATGTCGCACGGCTCATGGCCATCGCGTAGATTATCGCTTGCTGAACTGCGGAGCGCGACGAGCTGCTTTGAGACCGTACTTCTTTCTTTCCTTCATACGAGGATCTCTTGTTAAGTAACCAGCCTTCTTAAGAGTAGGTCTGAATTCGTTATCTACCTGAAGAAGTGCTCTTGCGATACCATGTCTGATGGCACCGGCCTGTCCTGTGTATCCACCACCCTTAACATTAACGATTACATCATACTTGTCAGCGGTTTCTGTAGCTGTAAGAGGCTGACGAACGATAACCTTAAGTGTTTCAAGTCCAAAATACTCATCGATGGATCTCTTATTAATTGTAATATCTCCCTTACCAGGTACTAAATATACTCTGGCGATGGATTTCTTTCTTCAACCTGTTCCGTAAAACGTAGCTGAATTAGCTGCTTTAGCCATTTTACTTATCTCCTTTCAGTCCCTTTAAAATGTTAATACTTCAGGCTTCTGAGCTGCATGCTTGTGCTCAGGTCCAGCATATACATAAAGCTTGGTATACATCTGGTTTCCTAAAGGTCCCTTAGGAAGCATGCCCTTAACAGCGAGTTCTACTACCTTCTCAGGCTTCTTAGCGAGCATTTCACGTAATGTGGTTTCCTTCATGCCGCCAACATACTCGGAATGACGATAGTAAACCTTCTGATCTAATTTCTTTCCTGTAACTTTAACCTTCTCAGCATTGATTACGATTACATAATCACCAGTATCAATATGAGGAGTAAAAATTGCTTTGTTCTTACCTCTTAAAACCTTAGCTACTTCAGAAGCTAAACGTCCTAATGTCATATCAGTAGCGTCAACTACATACCATTTTCTGTCGATGGTAGCAGGGCTAGCCATAAATGTCTTCATTCTGATTTCCTCCATATAAAGTTCGATAACCTGTATTGACGTGTTCCTTAAGCGGATGTCCGGGCCACCTAACAAACTTCGCCACATTGAATTATTATATTACACGCTTCCTTGTGTGTCAACCGGAAATTTAATTGTTTTACGATTGTTTTACTGACTTTTTCACCACTTTTTACTTGTGTCTTTTTATTTGTGGCACCTGTTACCTGCATTTATTTTTCTTTGACGGCCGAATCCCATTCGTAGCCCAAAAGGCACAGTCCCTTTGCCGGTGCAGTCGGACCGCTTTTCTGCCGCTCTTTCCCATCCAGCATCTCTTTCACCCTTTCCGGAGGATACTTTCCCTGTCCGGCTTCGATCAGGGTTCCGGCGATGATGCGCACCATATTATATAAGAAGCCGTTTCCGCATACACGGATCCTGATTTCTGCACCCGTCTCTTCCACTTCAAGCTGATAAATAGTGCGGATGGTCGTCTCCGCCTGCGTATGGACGCTACAGAACGATTTAAAATCATGTTCTCCGACAAGATACGCCGCTGCTTCCCGCATCTTATCCACATCCAATGCGGTATGCACCCAGTACGTATACAGCCGTTCCGTCGGCATGGGAAAAGCATCGTGCCGGATCCGGTATTCATAAGTCTTACGGCAGTTTGTTTTTCGCGGGTGAAACTCCGGTGAAACCTCTCGCGATCCCACCACCCGGATATCCTCCGGAAGACTTTTGTTAACCGCATAAGAAATCTTTTCCGGCGGGATTCTGGTTTCGGTATCAAAAACCGCGACTGCCCCTTTTGCATGAACGCCGGAATCCGTGCGGCTTGCTCCAATTACCCTTATCTCTTCCTGCAAAAGGCGGCTCAGCTCCCGGTTTAAGACTCCTTCTATCGTTTCTCCGGACGGCTGGATCTGCCAGCCACAGTAATTCGTTCCATCATACGCAACGGTCAGCATAATTCGTTTCATTTTCTTACTTCCTATATTGGGACTTCCATCTGATTATAATATTTAAAACAGAACTGAAATCACTCTAAAACAAGCTTTTCAGCAACTATTAAGATCAGATACAAAACCAGCATACCATAGGCCAGATAATCCCGCTTTTTATATTGAAGCGGCTTCATCTTTGTTCTGCCCTCGCCACCGCGGTAACAGCGCGCTTCCATCGCCATTGCAAGATCGTTGGCACGACGGAATGCGGAAATAAACAGTGGCACCAGCAGCGGTACCAGGTTTTTCGCCCTGGTGATAAGGTTACCGCCTTCAAAATCGGCTCCTCTGGCGATCTGGGCTTTCATAATCTTATCCGTTTCTTCTAATAAAATAGGAATAAAACGCAATGCAATCGACATCATCATGGCGATTTCATGAACCGGTACATGAATTTTCTTTAACGGTCCGAGCAGCTTTTCCATTGCATCCGTCAACTGATTCGGAGTAGTAGTCAATGTCATAATGGAAGATCCGATAATCAGGAAGCAGAGCCGGGCTGCCATCAGAAGTGCCAGCTTAATACCCTCCTTCGTGATCTTCAGCTTCCAGAAAGATACCACCACCTCTCCCGGTGTCAGAAACAGGTTGAATACTCCGGCAACCACAAGCAGGAATACAATGGCCTTCATGCCACGTACCATGAATTTAAACGGTACGTGAGATAAACGGATCATCACAACCAGAAAAGCAGCAGCGATCAGATATCCCCAGAAACTATTTACAATAAAAAGGGAAACAATAAATGCCAGTGTCGCCACCAGCTTGACTCTGGGGTCAAGACGATGGATGACCGAATCGGTCTGGTAATATTGTCCCAATGTAATATCCTTCAGCATCTCTATATCCTTCTATCTATGCAATGCATGTAAAATTTCAAGCCTTGCTTCTTCAATCGTTGTTGCATCTGCCGAAACCGGCATTCCCTTATCCTTTAAGGCATGCATGATGTAGGTTACCTGCGGTGCCGCAAGTCCTACCTCCTCGAGCTCCTTATATCGCTTAAACACTTCCTTCGGGATCTGGTCCATCAGGACTTCCCCTTTATTCATCACGATAATACGGTCTACATATTTCGCAACATCCTCCATACTGTGGGAAACCAGAATGACCGTCATCCCCGTTTCCTTGCGGAATGCAGCAACCTGATCAAGAATCTCATCGCGTCCCTTCGGATCCAGTCCTGCCGTGGGCTCGTCCAGGATCAAAACATCCGGCTTCATGGCAAGCACTCCGGCTATCGCAACACGTCGCTTTTGTCCTCCGGATAAGTCAAACGGTGACTGGTAAAAATACTCATCCTCCAGTCCGACCTGCTTTAACGCCTGATAGGCGCGCAGTTCTACTTCCTTTTTATCAAGCCCCAGGTTCTTCGGTCCAAAGCAGACATCCGTAAACACATCCATTTCAAACAACTGATGCTCTGGATACTGGAACACCAGACCGACCCTGCTCCGCAGCTCCTTACGGTTATAATCCGCATCATGGATGTCTGCGCCATTATAATACACATGACCGCCTGTCGGCTTCAAAAGTCCGTTCAGATGCTGGATCAGCGTAGACTTTCCTGAACCGGTATGTCCGATGAGTCCGATGAACTGTCCGTCCGGGATCACCAGATTAATGTCCTTCAGAGCATGGAATTCCATTGCGGTTCCTTCTTCATATGTGTGACTGACATGATCTAAAATAATGGACATTCCGTATTCCTCTCCTGTGACTTCTTTATCCGGTTCATCCAGTGCTTCCTGCTGCTGTGAAACCGATATTACAAAAACGGTAATTATTCAGTATCTTCATAATTACGATGCAATGCATTACTATCTGTCAATAACCAAGTGCAGTAACCAGTTCTTCCGTCGTTAAAATTCCATCAGGAAGCGGAACACCGTTCTGCTTTAATTCATGGGCTAGCAAAGTAACCTGCGGGACATCCAGCCGTAAGCTCTTGAGCTTCTCCACCTGACTGAAAATCTCCCTCGGTGTCCCCTCCATGGCAATCTTTCCTTCATCCATGACAATGGCCCGATCCGCATGAATAATTTCTTCCATATAATGGGTAATCAGAATTACCGTAATCTCCTCGACATCATTCAGGGCACGCACGGCACGGATTACTTCCTTGCGGCCATTCGGGTCAAGCATGGCGGTCGGTTCATCCAGGATGATACACTTCGGATGCATGGCAATCACTCCGGCTATGGAAACACGCTGCTTCTGTCCCCCAGAAAGCTTATTCGGAGAATACTTACGGAACTCATACATGCCAACAGCCTTAAGGCTTTCTTCCACCCGCTGCCAGATCTCCTCTGTCGGTACTCCCAGATTCTCCGGTCCAAAGCCAACATCCTCTTCCACCACCTGTCCGATGATCTGGTTATCCGGATTCTGGAATACCATTCCCGCCTCCTGACGAATGTCCCACAGATGTGCTTCATCTGTGGTATTCATGCCATCGACCCACACGGTTCCCTCTGTTGGATACAGGATCGCATTGATATGCTTCGCCAGTGTAGATTTTCCGGAACCGTTATGTCCTAAAATGGCAATGAAATCACCCTGCTTAATCTCCAAAGAAACATCGTCAATGGCTGTCGTGATGCCCTCGACATTACCCTCGTCATCACGGCGGATATATTCAAATTTAAGGTTTTTCGTCTCTACAATGCTCATGACCTGTATTTTACAGGATTCTGTTTTCATTTGCAACGCTTTTATACGGTGCACAAATGAAAATACAAAGCAGAAAATTCCAGGGTTGGAATACACAACCGGAATACACAGATTATAACCGTTCTTCCTTGCACGGTTTACTATTATGCAGTACACTGTAACTATTCAGAACCATGCAAAATTGCCTTCTGTTACCATACACATGAGAAAATGATCCAGTGGATCATTTTTGAG
>USDI01000126.1 GCA_900553305.1 uncultured Lachnospiraceae bacterium | reverse complement strand
CGACCCGCGCGGAAATGTCTCCGTGCAGGAGAGCGACAGCAGAGGAAACATTGTCCGAATAGCGAAAAAGGACGCACATGGAAAACTGCTCACGCAGGCAACATACCGCTACAATGCGATGAACGAGATGACAAAGGCGTTTGACGCGAAAGGACAGACAGATGGATTACAAAAGAACTTTACGGATGGTGCACTATATAAGGATCTTAAAGAACTTGGCGCATCGCCGGAACAGCTTTCCAATCTGGTTTCCAATAAGGGGAATGGACAGCAGATACTCAAAGAGGTGCTGCATCTGGTTGACCAGAACCTGAAAGGTGAGGTAAGTACACCTGACTTTAGTGAAAAGCTGGGAAGGTTTTTGGATGGAAAAGAATTCAAGCAGTTATTTAAGGAGACACTAAACAAACAACTGCTTTTAGAGCCTGCAGAAGTGGCAGAAGAAGGCAAGGTAGATCAGCTCTATGAAAAGCTGAACCAGCAGATGAAGAGTCTGAATGCACTGTTATCCGATCCGGCAAGAGGCGATACGGCACTTGCCAAAACGGTAACGAATCTGAATCAGAATATGGATTTTATGAATGCGATGAATCAGAACTTTTCTTATATTCAGATTCCGCTTAAAATGTACAATAAAGAGACAAGCGGCGAGTTGTTTGTCTATACGAATAAGAAGAGCCTCGCAAAAAAGGACGGCAATGTAAGTGCACTGCTGCATCTGGATATGGAGTATCTGGGAAGCGTGGATGTGCATGTTACCTTAAGTCAGGGGCAGAAGGTGGCAACGAAGTTTTATCTGCAGGATGATTCCGCACTGGATCTCATTGCACAGCATATTGATCTGCTGAATGATCGGCTGAATAAGCGCGGTTATTCGATGAATGCCGAATTTATCAACCGGGATACGCAGACGAATGTCTTAGGCGAGATCCTGGATCAGAGTAAAAATATCTCTGTATTGTCGGGAACCTCCTTTGATGTGAGGGCCTGATGGAATATGGAACAAGAATTTTAATGTGGGCAGAATGGAACAGGAAACAAGCAACAGGAAAGCGGTAAAGGATCGTATATGGAAGAAACGAAGCAGAAAAGAGAAAAGGTGAAACAGGCGGTTGCTCTTTCCTATGATCCGGAAGAAGATGCCCCCAAGGTCATTGCAAGCGGACGTGGGGTGCTGGCAGAACGAATCATTGAAAAGGCGAAGGAAGCAAACGTTGCCGTACACCGGGATGATAAGCTGGCAGATACTTTATCCAGACTGGAAATCGGAGAAATGATCCCGCCGGAGCTTTATGAGGTAGTGGCAGAGATTCTGGTGTTTGTCGATGCGATGGATAAGATCAAGGCCAAGATGGATGCACATAAGAAGTAAAAGAAAAGATAAGAAAAATAAGATAAGAAATAAGGGGAAATCGTTGAATAAGAGGGAAGTGGGAACGCAGAAGGAGCTGCAGGCCATGCACTATCTGGAAAAGCAGGGAATGAAGATCCTTCAAAGAAATTTCCGGTGCCACATGGGCGAGATTGACCTGATCGCACAGGATGGAGCCTGTATTGTATTTGTAGAGGTGAAATACCGGACCAGCAGCCGTTACGGCTCACCGTTTGAAGCCGTGAACGCACGCAAGCAGACGACGATCCGGAAAGTGGCGCAGTATTATCTGCTTGGAAGAAAACAGCTGGACTGTCCGGTACGTTTTGATGTGGTTGGGATCTGCGGAAATGAGTTGGAGCATATAAAAAACGCTTTTTGATATGCGGATCAGGGAAAGGAGTCCGGAAATGTGATGGAATGGAAGCGAAAAGAAAACCGGTATCATATGGTATCGCACGAAAGAAACGATGGTCTTACTTATCTGACATTTCCTGTTCTGGATGGAGCAGAGAATGTCAGACATTTATTTTCTACCAGAAAAGGCGGCGTGAGTAAGGGGATTTATGAGAGCATGAACCTCAGCTTCCACCGTGGGGACGATGCGGAAAATGTCCTTGAAAACTTCCGGCGGATTGCAGCGCTCTTTGACTGTACGCCGGACAAAATCGTCTGTGCGAAGCAGACACATACCACGAATATCCGCAGGGTGACGAAGGAAGATGCAGGGAAGGGAGTAACGAAAGAACCGGATTACGAGGAGATTGACGGACTTATTACCAATGAGCCGGGATTGATTCTCTGTACCTCCTTTGCGGACTGCGTACCGCTTTATTTCGTGGACCCTGAAAAGCAGGCAATCGGACTTGCCCATTCCGGCTGGCGCGGTACGGTGAACCGTATGGGAGCAAGGATGATTGAGGAGATGAACCGTCAGTTTGATAGTGTTCCTAAGGATCTGCTTGTGGCAGTCGGTCCGTCGATCTGTGTGGACTGCTATGAAGTGGGAGAGGATGTTGCCGGAGAGTTCCAAAAGGCTTTCCCGGATACAGAGGTATTACGGAAGGGAAAGCAGGAGGGCAAGTATCAGCTGGATTTATGGAAGGCCAATGAACAGCTTCTGCTGGATGCCGGAATCAGGGAAGATCACCTTGAAATTACGGATCTTTGTACCTGCTGCAATCCGGAACTTTTGTTTTCACACCGGGCAAGCCATGGACAGAGGGGTAATTTGTGCGCATTTCTGGAGCTGACAGGGAAACATTAATAAAACCTTAATAAAATTCCTACCATGTATTTAAAATTCCTATGTTTTAATAAGAGGGTCAAATGAGAAAGGTGAGGGAGAACAATGACGAATATACTGGTATGTGATGACGACAAAGAAATTGTAGACGCCATCGAGATTTATCTGCAGCAGGAGGGTTATCAGATCTATAAGGCTTACGATGGAGAGCAGGCGATTAAGATACTTAAGGAAACGAATATCCAGCTTCTGATTATTGACATTATGATGCCAAGGCTGGATGGCATTCATGCCACCTTAAAGATCCGGGAATTCAGCAGTGTCCCGATTATCTTCCTGTCTGCCAAGTCGGAGGATACAGACAAGATTTTGGGATTAAACATGGGAGCGGACGATTACATTACGAAGCCGTTTAATCCGCTCGAGCTTGTTGCAAGGGTAAAGTCAAACCTCCGGCGTTATACCCAGCTTGGCAGCCTGAATGTCGAGAATAATGCACTGTATCAGGTTGGCGGACTGTGTATGAATGATGACACCAAGGAAGTGACCGTGGACGGAGAGCCGGTAAAGCTTACCCCGATTGAGTACAATATCCTGTTTCTTCTTGTTAAACGGCCAGGGCAAGGTCTTTTCCATCGACCAGATTTACGAAAATATCTGGAATGAGGAGGCCATCGGTGCAGATAATACCGTAGCAGTACATATCCGTCATATTCGTGAAAAAATTGAAATCAATCCCAAGGAACCTCGTTATTTGAAAGTAGTCTGGGGTGTAGGCTACAAAGTAGAAAAACAATAGGAAAGGTAGAAAGAGGATGAACAAGGTGCAGAAGGTTATCTGTCATGTGGTACAACATGTCGCGCTCGTTGTAGGCGTCGTATTGCTTACTACGGCACTGCTCAGCTCGTATGTGCGGTATGAGACTGTAAATGGTGTGCAGTCCACATTTTTAAATAACGAGGGACGGCAGAAGGACTTTGAAGATTCGAAGATTTTTAACCAGTTGATGAAGGAACAGGCGCTTGCGATTGTCCGGTACGGAGCGATACGCGGACAGCTCGAAACGGACGGGGTATATGATGCCAATAAGGTTATCGATGTCACGGCATATGCCAACCGGTTTGAAGGTGTGCCGAGCCGGTATGTGACGGCAGATTACTATTTGGAGGATTTGATCCGCTGGGGCAAATATGGTATTGAATATGTGCTGACAGAGACTTCAGGAACGGATTTCTTAAGTGGAACCACACAGTACACGGTTATTTCCAATGCAGGGTATGGAAGCTATCACGGCAATATCAGCCCGTATAATACAGACTTAAGTAATTCGGTGGAAAAGATCGATGTCTCCGGAAATTCGTTATCCGAGACACTATATGAGGATGTCTATGCAGGAGACTGGTTGAGTGGAGAAGGCGGGGAAAACACAGAGCTATTGCAGCATCAGCTGATCGTGAACCGTTATCAGACGGTTGATGGAAAAAACATTGAGAATTATGTTTCGGATTGGGACGCGTATGATGCTCTGAGGGATTCCCTTACAGCAACAATCCGGGATCTGGCAGAGAATTATGCACTCTGCGAGAAATACTATGATTATTATGATGAAACCGGAAGTGATGCGAAATCCAATGTCGTATATCTGATCCGTAAAACCATCGGAAATAAGACGGAAGTTTATACAAATATGGATACGGAGCGGACGGATCTTACCTCCTTAGAGATGGCACTGAAAGAGACGTGCGACCGGTATATTCTTTATGATGCACAGGATCTGCGGTATGAGTCGAATACGCAGGTTACGGAAGGGGAGCTCCGCCGGTATATCAGTGATTACGGTTATGCGTATCCGGAAAACTTACAGATTATGATCGGAGTGAACAGGGATCGCGCGGTGAAGGACTGCTTTGTGACTACCGGCGCAGCCTATCAGAATGCGGTTCCGGACTTTACGCAGAACATCATTATTGCGGTGATCTGGCTGCTTGTTTTTCTGGCAATGGTGATACTCCTTACGGTCAAAGAGGGTGTTGTCAGGGATAAGGAAACCGGAGAGAAAACTTATGTACTGCATGTGGAAGATAAGATTCCGACAGAAATTTTCCTTGTGCTTTTTGCCATTGCGATGGGACTTCTGGTTGGTGTATGTGTACAACTGTTCTTTGATGGAATGTGGATTTCGGATCTATATACTTTATATCAGCGGAATGGTGTCATTCTGTTTACAGCCGGAATTGCGTTGCTTGGAAGCCTGCTTTGTTCCTTCTTCTATTACAGTCTGGTGCGCAGGATCAGGGCACACCGGATTTGGACGGGAAGTCTTCTGCGATGGGTAATCGTTCAGCTTAAAAAGGCAATTCATTATATGCAGAATCATAAATCCATAGTAGTACGGGTGTGGATGCCGTTTCTTGGATTTGCCGGAGTGAACCTGCTTGCGGTGATTCTTGCTGATCAGATGATGATGCCCTTTGTGGTGTTTATCGGAATTGTGTTGTTCGATGCACTGGTTGGTATTGTGTGCTTCAGGAATGCGGTTGCAAGACAGAATATTTTACAGGTAATTAACCGGATCTGTAAGGGCGATCTCAATGCCAAGGTGGATGAGACAACCCTGAACGGAGATAATCTGGTGCTGGCAAAGGCTGTGAACCGGATTGGAGACAGCGTACGGGATGCCGTGGAAACCAGCATGAAGGATGAACGGTTAAAGGCAGACCTGATTACCAATGTTTCCCATGACCTCAAAACACCGTTAACCTCGATTATCAATTATGTGGATCTCATTAAGAGGGAGCAGGTCGATAATCCGAAGGTACAGGAATATATTGAAGTGCTTGACACGAAGTCGCAGCGGTTAAAGCAGTTAACCGAAGACCTGCTTGAAGCCTCCAAGATTTCTTCCGGAAATATTGTACTCCATATGGAACGGATTAATTTGGTGGAGCTGCTCAACCAGACGCTGGGAGAATTTTCAGAGAAGTTTGAGCAGAAGGGGCTTATCCCGGTTGTCAATGCGCCTTCCCAGGCCATCTATGTACTGGCAGACAGTCGCAGAAGCTACCGTGTGATGGAAAACCTCTTTAACAACATCTTCAAATATGCGCTAGAGGGAACCAGAATTTACATTGATCTGGGATTTACGGAGTGGAAGAGTGCAGACGGAAACGGAAGCCAGGCAGGTGTTTTCCTTTCGATGAAAAATATTTCTGCAATGGAGCTGAACGTGGCACCGGAGGAACTGACGGAACGGTTTATCCGCGGCGATGAATCGAGAACGACGGAAGGGAGCGGACTCGGACTTTCGATTGCAAAGAACCTCACCGAAGCCATGAACGGTATGTTCGAGATTTCCATTGACGGGGATTTGTTCAAGGTAGTGATTGTATTTCCGAAGATGGATGATGTGAAGCCGCAAACAGAAGTATAAAAAGATTAGGATACAGTAATATAGAAAACCGGAACTCAATCATGTGGGTTCCGGTTTTGCATGCAAAAATCATTCTGTTGAAAAATCAATCTATTCGGTAATAATCATATTTTCCCGGTTGTTATACTTAGCAAGAATCTCCTGAATCTTCTCGGTCGGCGTGTAAACGTTCATCATGGAAGAATCGTGATTCATAAAGTCAATGATGGAGGCAAGGAACTTGCTCATATCGGCTTCCAGATAATAGGGCTTAGACTTTAATTCCGGAAGCTGGTAGGTAAGGTTCGTGGTAACCACCTTGTCAAAGTAGCACTTCTCATAAGCTTCATCAAAACGTTCTAAGCCATCGGTAAATAATCCGAAGGTACAGCAGATATAAACACGTTTGGCGTTCATGGCCTTTAACTGCTTTGCGGTATCTAACATACTTCCGCCAGAAGAAATCATATCGTCGATGATGATGACATCCTTGCCGTCGATGTTGTCACCTAAGAATTCATGGGCAACAATCGGGTTCTTTCCGTTGACAATCGTAGAGTAGTCACGCAGGATTTAAAGCGTGTGATCTCT
>USDI01000125.1 GCA_900553305.1 uncultured Lachnospiraceae bacterium | reverse complement strand
TGGAACAGATCATATTCTTATACTGTGCCGTCCGGATGTCATCGTGCGGTGTGATAGAAAACATCTCCGTTGCAAACACATTCGGACTGTCTGCCTTTTCATCATAGCGGAACAGGTTCAAATTAAACCGGGTATCCCCCAGAATAATGGACCAGTTTAACGGGGATCTTCCACGACCAAAGGGAAGATAACCACTGTTTCCATGAAATCCATAAATGCCATATTGAAAGCAGTTCAGAACACTTTCCGGAATCAGCCTCTGCCATCCCATAGAAATTCCGATGTCAAATTCGTTCTCTTTCAAAAACTTCTGTGTTTTCTCATCCGTCAGAAAATAGCTGTCCGCCTCATGAACAGGAATTCCATACTTCTCTGTCAAAACAGAAAGTCCCTTATACCCGGATACCTGATTCTTTTTCGTAACCTCCGGACTGATGGTAATTACCAGATCCACCGGACAGATCTGGCTTTGAATAAATTCCACAATATTTTCCGAAGTATCCTTCACTCCAAATACGACAACTTTATATTTCATTTCTTATTAAATCTCCTCATCATTCAATATCTTGTTTTCCAGATATCACATATCAGATAAACTCCTGTGCAGGATCTTCGCTTACTCTTAAATAAAAATCCTGTAACCGTTTGGCCAGATTCTTTACATCAAATCCAGCCTCCTGCATCTCTTTTAAAGTATTTTGTCTTTCATAATGTCCACAGGCCATGATCCGGTCTGCCCAGACTTCTGCCGGCTCCTGTACATTCCGGAATTCCATCAGAGAAGTCATCGCTGTTTCTGTCGTGATCGCATCGGACAGGATTCCCCGCAGGCCGCTTGCCTGTGCTTCCAC
Source organism: uncultured Lachnospiraceae bacterium (assembly GCA_900553305.1). Classification (GTDB taxonomy): domain Bacteria; phylum Bacillota; class Clostridia; order Lachnospirales; family Lachnospiraceae; genus Suilimivivens. The sequence goes on along the minus strand of USDI01000125.1, from coordinate 5,790 downwards.
TGCTACTCCCGGTAATCCCTCATAAAAGGACGGGAGCAGGAAGAAATCCATTGCCTGATAAAAAGGCACGACATTCTTCTGCAAGCCGGTAAAAATCACGTATTCCTGAAGCTGAAGTTCCTCCACCTGCTGCCGCACTGTTTCCATCAGCGGACCTTCCCCTATCAGAATCAGTTTTGCCGGGAAATTCTTCTTTCTGCATTCTGCCAGAATCTCCACCGCATATTTCTGATTTTTCTGTGGATCAAACCGGCCAACCTCTCCGATCAGGAACTCTTCCGGCTGAATGTGAAGTTCTTCCCGTTTCTGTTTACGCACTTCCGGATCAAAAGTAAATCTCGCTGCATCAATGGCATTGGGAATGATCGTTACATTTCCCTGCTCCATCGCTTCTTTTCCAAACACAGCTTCCCCTGCAAGCTTTGAGCAGGCAAAGCAGCGGTCACATTTTTCTGTCAGATTCCGACGCAGGAACTTCGTAAGCTTACCTTTTATTCCTTTATCCACACCGGCATTTCTCGAATGTGCGATCGTAAAAACGCCCTTTTTGTGTACAATCGGCAGATAGATGGATGCCGTACTTGTCATATGTCCATGCACAATCCGGATCTCCGGATGTTCCCTGATAAACTGTTTCCATGCCTTGCAGTAGGAAAAATAATTCCAAAAACGAAAAGGAGGAACGTGATAAACCTTTCCTCCTAACTGTTCGATTTCCGGTTGAAAATCACACACCTTGGTCGTGTGCTGCATAAAATCAAACTGTACCTTCGCACGATCCACATTCCGGTACAGATCCATAACACGGCTTTCGGCGCCGCCACGGTTTAACTTGCCAAACACATGGAGAACATGCAGGATTTCATTCTGTTCGGTTTTCTTATTTCCTTTTATTTCCTTCATGGAATTCCTGTTCCTCCACATCCTGTATCTTTATTTTCCGGCTGCAATCTGTGTAAAATAATTTTCGTACCATTCAACCAGCGCATCAATATCGTATCCTGCCCGGGCAATCCGCTCTCTCTGGCATTTTCTGGTAAGCTCATTATTCTCTCTGACCATTTGAACTGCCTGTGCTGCCCACTCTGCCGGTGTTTTTTCCAGGGAAAACGGCTTCACCAGTCCCTCTGTCACAATTACATCGCTTGTGATGCTATCCGAAATCAGGCAGGGCAAACCCGCTGCCTGTGCTTCAATCAGGGTAAGCGGAAGCCCTTCATAGACCGATGGGAATAACAACACATGAAACGCAGACATCAATACCGATACATCCTTACGGACTCCCGTAAGAATGACGCTGTCCTGAAGCGAAAGCTTCTGTATTTCTTCTTCAATTTCCTTCTGCATGGTTCCCTGTCCGATAAAAAAAAGCACTGCTTCCGGATCCTGTTTCTGAATTTCTTTAAAAATATGCAACATCAGCAGGTGATTCTTCGACCATACAAAATTGCCGACATGTCCATAAATATGACGTTCTCCAAGCTGAAATTCGTCCCGGATTTTCTCTTCTTTTTCTTTTGAATACTGAAAGGAAGAGATATCCACTGCATTGTGTACCATGTCATAATGCTGCTTTCCAAACATCCATTTTCCTGCATTTACGGAACAGGCAATTCTTCGCTCTGCCGCAATCTTCATCAATGCCTTACCAAGGATATGAAACACCTTCTGCTTATCTGTCTCACTGTGTGCATGACAAATCGTGTGTGCACCGGCCAGACGCGCTGCAAGAAGCTGTGGTGCAATGAGAGCATTCGGTGTATGACGGATGACAATATCATAATGATTCTCCTTCACCAGCCGGTAAATTCCGCGGAGATTCTGTATCGGATGGCGCGTCAGACGTGGAAGCAGATAAATCTGTCCTCCCAGTTCTTCAATCCGCTCTGTGTAATCTCCCTCCTGCTGCTTATGCACAACAAAATCAAAAGGAAAACGTTCCCGGTCAATATGCTCGTAAAGGTTCATTACAAAATTCTCGATTCCTCCCGGATGCATGGATCCGACAATCTGCAGAATTTTAACTGGCTTGTCCATTCCCGATTCTCCCTTACAGGTTTTCCTTGTACCAGTCAATGGCAAGGGCAATTCCCTTGGCAAAGTCATAATCCGGATCATATCCGAGCAGTTCCTTTGCCTTGCTGATATCGGCATTGGAATCCCGGATATCTCCCTTACGGTCGGGACCGAAATTCGGCTCAACCTCTTTATTCAAAGCCTTACAGATATTGTGATAAACGTCAATGAGGAACTCCCTGCCGCCTGCACCAATGTTAAATGCTTCACCGGCTGCTTCCGAAGAAGCCTGACATGCCTTTAAGTTCGCTTCTACAACATTCTCAACATAGGTAAAGTCTCTGGACTGCTTTCCGTCTCCATTGATCGTAGGCGTCTCGCCATCCATTAACTGTTTAATAAACTTCGGAATCACTGCTGCATACACGCCATTCGGATCCTGTCTGCGTCCAAATACGTTAAAATAACGCATTCCATAAGTATCGAGGCCATACAGCACCTTATACAGTCTGCCATATTCCTCATCCACACGCTTCGTCAGTGCGTAAGGGGATAACAGCTTTCCTTCCTGTCCTTCCTTCTTCGGAAGTACCGGATGATCTCCATATACGGAAGAGCTGGATGCATAGACAAACTTCTTAACGCCATTCTGTCTGGATGCTTCCATCATATTTAAGGTTCCACGAATATTGATTTCCTCATATAAAAGAGGCATCTCGATGCTTCGGGGTACACTTCCCCAGGCAGCCTGATTCAACACATAATCCACGCCCTTCGTTGCTTCCATACAGGTGTCCAGATCCCGAATGTCTCCTTTTATGAACGTAAATCGGGGATTCTGTGTAAACGGCTCAATATTTTCATATTTTCCGGTAGAAAGATTATCCAGGCATCGTACGGTATAACCCATATTCAAAATTGCTTCACAGAGATTTGACCCGATAAAACCGGCACCACCTGTTACTAAAAATACACTTTCTTTATCAAATACAAGATTCTGATATCCCATTGTTTTATCCTTTCTGCATGTTTATTCAACCATGCCGCATTCATAAGCTGCCGATTTTAATTACTTTTCTTTCGTCTTCATGAATTGTCGGCAGCTTATTTCATGTCGGGCGTCCGCCCTATAGAAATAATTGTATAATCAGCCCCTTGTGAGCAAGCTCCCAGAGTCTGATCACACAATTATTTCTGCATGGCTGAACTGTTATTCATTTTATCACATTGGTACGTTCTAAGCAACTCTGCCGCCACCATGAGATACGACAGGTAGAAAAGGGAAAATCCATAAATCATATAGCGTGACAGGCACATAATGGTCAAGGCCACTGCTGCTGTATTCCCTGCAATGAAAAGAAGGGAAAGACACATCATGGGAATGGCATGGCTCTTCGGGTTTCTCTTCCACAACCATATAGTAATTGCAATTGCAGATACATAAATCAACACTGCCACAACATTAATCCATGGATGTACCACCGCAATGCTCCGGATCAGTCCGTAATACACAATCCCACAGTAGGTCAGCAGCCAGTTTTTAAAGCATTTCGGGAAGATTCCCTTCATGATTGCTGCAGCCTGTTCATCGGCTAAAAGATTCTGGGTAATATAATCCGTTGTTACATTCCGATCGTAGTATTGATAAAAAGTGTCCTCTATACAATTAAATTTAATATCATCATGTTTTTGTTCTATATGCTCTGCACGCTGGCTCAGGGAGCTTCCTGCAAACTGATAATTGCCTTCGATCTCCCATGCCTTATCAAAAATTTCATAGAAGAACGCTCTCGTCTGTTCATCCTTGATATTTTCTCCATCTTCACGATCGGATGCATAGATCATATCCGTTACCAGATTCACATTTCCATAGGTATTGTTGATGAATCTTCCATGCACCGCAAGATTATAGCATCGCACCGTCAAGGTACGTACACCGAAGGTCGCTGCCACCAATAAAACCAGACCAAGAACTGAAATCAGTACTCTTTTCTTTTTACAGACAAAAATAATCCGGTACAGTTCCACAAAAAAGAACACCAGAATCGTAACCATCATCTGTCCACGTGTGAGACTGAGCAGAATTGCAAGTACCAGTGTCCCTACTGCATTCTTCCTCTTTCCTTCCCATAAAAGCTCCAGTGTATTCATCGCCCAAAGTGTAAACAATGGAAAGGTGAGGGCTTCACTCATGACTGAATTGGTAATGAAAATACTCATTGCAGAAAAATATTTAATGAGCAGATGCGGAAACACCTGAAGCAAAGCCAAAAGGACCTGCCAGCCAAAGGAAAGGGAAAACTTCCGTGCAATCGTTCTTGTCAGGAGCCAGATGGAGACTGCCATCAAAAGATTCTGCAGGATGCCCATAAGGATCAGGTAATGTTTCGAAGTACACAGACGCAATACCCATAAAAACAGGGGGTACAACGGTTCCCGGTGAATATGCATCTGCAGATACTGTTCCGAATCGTTATATACCCCCGGACCATAAATCAGAAACATTCCTTCAAAAAATAAGAGCAGAGCCACCGGTAACAGAAAAGGAATCCACCGTTTCTTATTACTGCCCGTCTGCTCTGCTCGTTTACTCATTTTATAATCTCCAATAAATATAATCATCGGAAAGATATTCTTTCCTGTCAAGGATTCCCTTGATATCCATCAGCACCTTCTTCTCACTGATCTGATCTTTGGTATAGGAAAGGAACTGCTTATGTGCTACTGCAATGACAACCGCATCCATGTCCTTCACGGCATCCATGGTTTCAAAAGTAATTCCATAAAGCCGCTTTGCCTCATCTGCATCCGCTGCCGGATCCACCACAATCGGAGTGATTCCATATTCTCCAAGTTCTTTATAAATATCAATGACCTTGGTATTTCTGGTATCCGGGCAGTTTTCCTTGAAGGTAAATCCTAAGATGGCTACTTTCGCTCCTCTTACCGGAATCTCTGCCTTAATCAGATTCTTAACAAGGGATTCGGCTACATATTTACCCATATCATCATTGATCCGACGTCCGGATAAAATAATCTGGGAATGATATCCAAGGGATTCGGCCTTATAGGTCAGATAATATGGATCTACACCGATACAGTGTCCTCCGACAAGTCCCGGCGCAAATTTCAGGAAATTCCATTTAGTACCTGCCGCTTCCAGTACAGACTTGGTATCAATGCCCATCTTGTTAAAGATCATGGACAATTCATTCATAAATGCAATGTTAATATCACGTTGGCTATTCTCAATTACCTTGGCTGCCTCCGCTACCTTAATGGACTCCGCACGGTATACCCCGGCTTCCACAACCAGTTCATAAACCTTTGCTACCGTATCCAGTGTCTCTTCATCCATACCGGATACAATCTTCGTAATGGTTTCGAGACGATGTACCTTATCTCCCGGATTGATTCGTTCCGGGGAATATCCGATCTTAAAATCCACACCACATTTCAGTCCGGATTCCTTCTCCAGAATCGGTACACAGATGTCTTCGGTAACCCCCGGATAAACCGTAGACTCAAATACGACTACAGAACCTTTGCTAAGATTCTGTCCCAAAATCCGGCTTGCACCTTCTACCGGTGTTAAATCCGGTGTATGATCATCATTAACCGGAGTAGGAACTGCTACAATATGAAACTTTGCTTCCCGCAGCTTTGAAGGATCTGCTGTGAAGTCTACCGTTGTATTCTTAATCACTTCATTTCCTACTTCATTCGTTGGATCAATGCCATTCTTATAAAGTTCAATTTTGTGTTCGTTTAAGT
>USDI01000124.1 GCA_900553305.1 uncultured Lachnospiraceae bacterium | reverse complement strand
TTGAAAGCTGCAATAAAAACGCATAGTCGAATTTATAAAGAGCCGATGAGCTGTGAGGTATCTCACAAGTTCATCGGCTCTGCGTCTTTGCGTCTGACTCCTTGATGATTTAAGTAATTATGTTTCTTGTAATCGGAGATTGCATATCCTATTATAAGAGATTTCACAGCGTTCAATCAGAAGCCTCATCTCTGTAAAATATAAGAGTAAGATTTTCAGAGGATAGGTGGTGAGCTTATGGACGCAAGAAACAACGACTTTGACTTCGATTTTACGCCGATAGGACAGGCAATTAAGAAAGCGAGAACATCTCAGGGTATGACCAGAGAGCAGCTTGCCCGCATCGTTGATTACGACCCTCGACATTTGCAGGCAATCGAAAATGAGGGGCAATATCCAAGTCTGGAGCTGTTCATTCAGCTCGTGACGATGTTTAATATATCGGTTGACGAGTACATATTCCCGCAAAAAGAAGTCAAAAAGAGTTCCGTCCGCAGACGCTTAGACGCACAGCTCGACATTTTAGATGATAGAGAGCTATCGGTAATCGAAGCAACGGTAAACGGGCTATGTAAGGCAAAAGAGCCAGAGGAATAAACCTCTGGTTTTTCTTTTGTCCATTTTTAATAGGCAGGAACGCCGTAGCCATAGATGGAGCTGCTTCCAACCGTATATTGATTTTGCCTGCAAGCGTCTCCAGAGTTACCCTCCACGGTGTAAACGACACCGTTTTCGCATTTCTCCACAATGCCTACATGGTCGGTTTCTCCGTCGCCTTCCCAATCAAAGAAAATAATATCGCCTGCCTGCGGCTCGTAGTTTCTGTCTTGCCATTGTCCGTTACCCTTAAACCAATTTGAGCCGTCCACGCAGCCAGAAAATTTAGGGATTCCATACTCATTTTTAAGGAACTCAATATTTTTCTGTCTGTCCTCGCCCTTTTGGAATTGGCGGTAGATACGGTATTTTCCGTCCGCAACGCCACTGCCTTTCTGAAGCACGGAGTCAATATCTTCTTTGGAAATAGTAAAAGCAGAGGCATTTTCGTCCTCTGCTTCGGCTATCATTTCGATTTGTTCATCTACGGTTGGAAGATTGTCCCTAACCTCATCCTCTTTGGCAACGCTTACTTGTAAATCAGTTCGGTCAGTATCACTTCCTCCGCTTGACTGCGGATGTTGTTCATCAGTCCGACCCACTGCATCGGTGCTTTCTCTTTCAGTTCCTCTGTCACGCCCTGCTCGGCTGAGAGCTGCTTCGTCAGAAGCTCCAACCTCTGGAGTGCTGTCTGCTCTACCTCGTGCAGATGCCCGTTCAGCCTGCCCGATGTCAGCAGATTGAGATAGGTTACTCGCTTGTGCTTCTCCAGATAATCCCTGTGCATCAAAGCGTACCTGCCAAGCGGAAGCTCTGGCTCTGTCGGTAATGTTAGGTCGGGAATAAGATAATCCCCCTGTCTGCTGTAAGTGATTTCGCTCATTGTATTCGCTCCTTTCGGGTTGTTACCTCAAAGCCAGACAGCTCAATGTTTGACGGAAGCAGGTCAACGCCCTCTCTGTGGTGGATAATACCCTGTGAAACATCAAGCGTTTTATCGTCTATGATGTTCTGCATCACAGTAGAGAGCGTTATGGGAATATCGTCTGGTCTGTTATAACCCAGAGCCATCGTGAGATTTGCCTGTGCATCGGCATCAATCAGCAGGACTTTTTTACCCTGTTGCACCAGACTTACGCCCAGATTGACCGCTGTGGTTGTTTTTCCGACACCGCCTTTCTGGTTAGTCAGAGCAATCACTTTGCAATTTGACATAGATGCGTCCTCCTTTCACATAGATTTAGCCACTTTGTCAAGGTGGCTATGTAAACAGTACCAGAGAACGCAAAAAAGCCGCCTACTCTTAAAATCAATAAGAATAAGCGGCTTTGAAATTTGCCTTAGACATATTCAATTTTCATTCTCTTGGTCGGTGCATTTATGACCTTAAAAACAAGCTCGTCAACACAATCCGTATATCTGCCTTGCTGAATGAGCTGATTTTTTAACTCTACAAGGCTATGTATTAAAAGTTTTCTTTCGTGGCTATCCAAATACAGATGATTAAATTTCTCTCTCATAAGCACACCTCCACTTCTTTAGCTTCATTATATTGGAAAGCAGGGGAAAGGACAAATCTGCAAAAAGGGATAAAAATAAGCGTACCACTATTTCTAATGATACGCCTATCCTCATTAAATCACTTCAAAATGCTTCAACGCATCCTTTATGGCTTCCACTTTCTCTGCTGTCGGATGCTTCCTCGGCTGTTTCAATTCCTCTACCGCATTAGGAGCATCGTACATTGGCAAGCCTAAATCTCTCTTTACCTCTGCGATATATGCGGTATGTACCTTGAAGCCGTATTTAGCTTCTATGTACTCCTTTATCATTTTGTAGGTCACTCGTTCTTTGGGCTTATATTCTTCGGCTCTTTTAGCGATATTATCAAGCGGAACTTTTCCCTCACCCTCGCCAAACTCAACTTTTACGTTGATATGTCCGTCTGGCTTTTTGTGGGAAAGCAGTACTACCGTCTCAACATGCACCGTCTGCGGAAACATATCAACCGGGCGGACGCGTTCCAACTCATAGCCTCCGTTACACAGGATCCGCAGATCGCGGGCAAGCGTCGCACTGTCGCAGCTTACATAAACGATCCGGTCCGGTGCCATCTTAAGCATGGTCTGAAGACACATCTCATCACAGCCTTTCCGAGGAGGGTCCACGACAATCACATCCGGATGAAGCATGTCTTCCCTGCCCTGCTCTGCTTTATTTCCAGAATGGGATACAGCATCTTTTCTTCCATAGAATTCCGGCAGTACCTCTTCTGCCTTTCCAACAAAAAACTCTGCATTGGTGATTCCATTATTTGCTGCGTTCTGCTTTGCATCTTCAATCGCCTGCGGCACGACCTCTACCCCATAGACCTTCGATGCCTTTCCACTTAAGAACAAAGAAATCGTTCCGATTCCACAATATAAATCCCATACGGATTCCTTACCGGTAAGTCCTGCATAGGAAAGAGCGAGACTGTATAACTTTTCTGTCTGCACCGGATTTACCTGATAGAACGAAAGCGGTGAAATCGAGAAAGTAATGCCATCTCCGGTACGTGTAAAGTGATTATCCACATCACGAACGAAAATCGTGTCCGTTATCCTCTCTTTTCCCCAAAGTGTGTGAATCTCTGTCCCCATAATGACGTTGGTTTTCTCGCAATTAATGCTTACGGAAATACTGGTCATGCCAGAGATCTCTATCAGTCGTTCGATCAGCTCTTTCTGATGAGGCAGCCATTCTCCCTGACGGTTCGGTGCATGCTGCTGAATCACCAGACACACCATAACTTGTCCGCTCGTAAAGCCCTTGCGGATTAACACATGGCGGATCAGTCCCTTTCCGGAAGCTTCTTCATAAGCACTTACGTGATATTCCTTCATATACTGCAGGATCACTTCAAGAATGGTCCGGTTCTCGTCTACTCCCAGCAGGCATTCCGTATTAGCAATGATACTGTGTGTCCGTCCGGCATAGAATCCGGCAACCGGATTTCCCTCTTTATCCCTGCCAATCGGGTACTGTGCCTTGTTTCGATACCGAAACGGCTCTTCCATTCCCACAACCGGCTCCATCATCCGGTCAAGCTCCTCCGGCAAAAATCCGCCGATACGGAGGAGATTATTCCTGACCTTATTCTGCTTAAATGCAAGCTGCTGCTCATAGCTCATCGCCTGAATCTGACATCCCCCGCATTGTCTGTGAAAGGAACATGGCGGCGTTACACGAAAAGGAGAAGGTGTAATCACCTTCTCTAATCTTCCGTAACCGTAATTCTTCTTCAATTTAATTGCACGGATCTCTACCTGATCGCCAATGATCGTATCTTTAATGAAAAAGGGATAACCATTTACCTTGCCAATCCCTTCTCCTTCCGTGCTCATATCAATAATCTCAGTTGTAAGCAGTTGATTCTTCTGAAAATCCATCTCTCTTTATTCTTCCCTATTGATTCGATCCTGTCCCATATTTTGCGCAGCAGTTCCGTCATTTCATTCATAAACTGCCAAATTGTCCAGGTCTTACTCCACCTTGGTTCCAATAACATTGGAATCAAACAGCCGGTTGAATCCAAGCCAGCCGGTTTCTGTGGTATTGTCCATTAATTCGGTAAAAGTCTGCAGCTTTGCATCTGTATTGTCTGCAAAATTCAAAGCAACTGCCTCCATGATCGCCGGTTTCTTCGGAGAGCCAAACTCATATTCCCCGTGATGAGCCAGAATACAATGCTTTAACTCACTTGCCAGAATAGCGGGAAATCCCGGAATCTCACGAATCTTTTCTCCGACCATCTCCGTACCGATTACAATATGTCCAAGGAACTGTCCCTCGTCCGTATAATCATTCTGCGGAAAAGCAGAAAGTTCTTTGGTTTTACCCATATCATGACAGATTGCAGCGGTTAAAAGCAGATCCCGGTTCAGTCGTTCATAATTCTTACAGTAATAATCACACATTCTGGTTACGCTTAAGGTATGCTGCAATAACCCTCCCACAAAGCCATGATGTACGGTTTTGGCTGCGGAAGATTTCTTAAAGGCAGCAATAAAGTCATTATCCTCAATAAAAAACCTGGAAAGAAGCTGCTTTAAGTAAGGATTCTGGATGCTGTGAATGTATTTCAGCAGTTCGGTATACATTTCCTCAATATCATATTTACTTACCGGAAGATAATCACTGGGATTCACCTCTTCCTCCGAACATTTACGGATCCGCTTCACATTTACCTGTAAAGCTCCCTGAAAGCTCGTTACATCACCATAGACCTCTATGTAATCCAGTGCATCGAAATCTGCAATTCCTGCATTGTTCGGATCCCAGATCTTACCGTCAATCGTCCCTGTTTTATCCTGCAGGATGACGCTTTCATATGGCTTACCATTCTTGGTTACTGCAGATACCTTGTGCTTACACAGATAAATGTCAAAGAAACGATCTCCATCCTTATAATCCTTTAAATATTTCATCACATTACCTCTTTCTGCCTCTATTTTAATGTTACATTAACTTCGATTTCTGTATAACCATCCGGACTCTGACGCATCAATGTTACCGTCACCTGCGTATCCGGACGGAACTGATACAGTGCGTTTACAAGCTCCTGATATGAAGCTATCTCGGTCCGTCCGATCTTCGTAATAACATCTCCGCTTTGAATGCCTGCTTCCATAGCCGGTGAGTCTACAACGGTTTCACGGATAAATGCTCCCAGAGGAACCTGCATCTGCTCATGGGCATCTGCCGTAACATCCATACCGTAAACACCCAGACAGGCAATTTCTTTATCATTAGAAAGACATTCGATCAGCTTCTTAAGTTCGGATATTCCAATTCCACTGATGAGGTTCTTCATATCCGTGTCATTATAAGTCATATCAATGATTCCGATTAACTGCCCCCGCAGATTTATGAGAATACCACTTGCCGAAGTGCTTCCATAAATATCCGTTCCAAGCCATTTATAATTTGCATCCGGAAGATGAATTGCATTCCCGGAAGATGTTACAACGCCAACACTGATCGAGTTTTCAACACCCATCGGACTTCCCATGGCAATGACCGGATTTCCCGGAAGATTTACATTGGATGAAGTTCCCATACTGATCGGCTTCGCAACATCGATAGTCGCAGGCGCCATCTTTGCTTTCACAATCGCCAGAATTCCAAGGCCGGTATTACGGTCCTCCTGCTTGATTTCCGCAACGTAAGTATCTCCGTTTACGAATACAACTTCCAGTAATTCCGCATCCTTGATATTCTTTAAATTCGCAAGGATGAGAATTTCCTTGCCATTATCCGCCACAACCACTCCGGACACAACATCCTCATTCTGATATTCATTATCAAACCAGTCTCTGTCCGAGGTGATTCCTACTACTTTTACCATAGAATTCTCTGCGGTTTTCGCCACATCACGTACTGCTCCGGATAAAGATAAATAATCATCGACCCCTAACTCCATCTCTGACAAAACCTGTTCTATCTGGGCTTCCTCCAAAACGACCGGCGTTGTCGGTTCCGGTGAACTCTCAGCCTCTTCTGCCAGCATATCTTCCGTCAGCATATCCTCGGGCGAGATCTCATCCTCCCTGGTTTCCTCAACAAAAACAACGGTCTGCGGTTCCTCTTCCGGATACAGCCGATTACTGATTACGGGTTCCAACAGTAAAAAGGTCACACACGCAATCAGACCGAAGATCACCGCCATGGACGCCGTAATTATGGTTCTCCGAAGAAGCTTCTTCCGGTTCAGCGGCCGCTGCTTGATCGTCTCTTTCATGAAATCTGTGGTTTCCGGTTTTACCCCGGAATTTATATTTTCCTGATTCTGATTTTTATCCTTCTGATCATCCATGCCAATCACCTATATTTGACTTCATAAATATTCTATGTTATTATAGATCTATAAAGTGGTGCTACCGATAGACGGTTGCCCTCAGTAACAGTTAAAAAATAACCGCTAGTTTACGAGGCTGGGCGGTTATTTTTTATGTGAAATCTTGTAAACAAGACTAACCATAGCAACCGCCTACCGTGATATGGCAGCACCTGATCTGATTGATGAGGAA
>USDI01000123.1 GCA_900553305.1 uncultured Lachnospiraceae bacterium | reverse complement strand
AAGATTCCGTTTAAGAGCCAGTTCCGGACCTTTTTTTTAAGTCCGATGATGGTGCCGATTGCCTCGGTGGTACTGATCTGGCAGGTGTTGTTCCATTATAACGGAATGATGAATGAGATCATCGGTTGGTTTGGGAAGGATAAGATCGACTGGCTGAATTCGGATTATGCACAGGTGGTCATTATCGTACTGTTTCTGTGGAAAAATCTGGGCTATAACATGATATTATTTATGTCCGCACTGAGCAGTATTCCGAAGGATATCTTAGAGGTTGCCGTATTGGAGAGCGCAACGCCGATGCAGATTTTCTGGCATATCAAGCTCCGGTATCTGTCCTCGACCATTTTATTTGTAACAATTATGTCATTGATTAATTCTTTTAAGGTATTCAGGGAAATCTATCTGTTAAAGGGAGATTATCCTTACCCGACGATGTATATGCTCCAGCATTTTATGAACAATACATTTAGTAAGCTGGATTATCAGAAAATGTCTGCGGCGGCCATTATGATGGCGGTTGTGATGGTCATTATCATCGGTATCCTGTTCCTTACCGAAAACTATTTTGGAAAGGATGTGGAAGGATGAGCTTGAAACGAAAGGATCCTGCAGAGCTCTGGAACCGCAGGGTAAAGCGCAGGAAGAAAATAAAAAATACCCGTTTAATGATACGGATTCTGTTGGGAACGATGGTGGCAGGATGCTTTGCAGTTCTGTTTCTTATGCCGATTGTTTTAACGATTACCAATTCGTTCATGTCATCATCAGAGATTGCTGCCAATTACGGACAGGTTTTTGCTACAACGGATTCGGGTGGAAAAGTATTTATTTCATCTAAGGTAAATTTGAAATTTATACCCGATATGGTATCATTTAGTCAGTATGTGACGGTTCTGTTTAAGAGCCCGGATTATCTGCTGAAATTCTGGAATTCGGTCATTCTGGTCGTGCCGATTGTGGTCTTCCAGTTACTGGTAGCGGCAGGTGCCTCATTCGGATTTTCAAGATACCGGGGACGGATCAAGGAACTGATTTTCTTTATTTATATTATTTTAATGCTGATGCCGTATCAGGTAACGCTGGTTCCGAATTATCTGGTTTCGGACTGGCTGCATATTTTAGATACCAACTGGGCGATCTGGCTGCCGGGAATTTTCTCACCGTTTGCGGTATTTCTTCTGACGAAGTACATGCGGCGAATCCCGGTTTCCGTGATGGAGGCGGCACAGATTGACGGTGCAGGCGAGTGGCAGATTTTTACGAAAATCTGTATGCCGCTTTGTAAGGGAGCCATGTGCTCTATTGCGATTTTGATTTTTATTGATTATTGGAATATGGTGGAACAGCCATTGATCCTGTTGTCGGATTCCAATAAGCATCCGTTGTCCGTATTTTTATCGAAGATTAATTCGGGGGAAATCGGACTTGCATTTGCTGTTGCAACAATTTATATGGTTCCGCCCATTCTGGTGTTCCTTTACGGAGAGGATTATCTGGTAGAAGGAATCACGTATCAGGGTGGAATTAAGGGATAGTGCTGGATGAGGAGAGAAACGATGGAAGAGAAGAATACAACGAAAAGAAGAGAATGGGTGAAGAACGCAGCAATCATATTCTTAACGATCATGTTGCTGTTGACGTTCTTTTCCAATACGATCATGAATTATTCCCTGCCGGAAGTGGCAACACAGTATGTGCAGACCGGAACGATCACGGCAAAGGTGCGCGGAACCGGTAAGGTGGAGGCTTCTGATCCGTATAATGTCATTGCAAAGGAGTCCCGTGTCATCACCAGTGTGGCAGTAAAGCAGGGGGATATCGTAGAAAAGGATCAGGTAATTTATTATCTGGAAGAATCCGAGAGCGATGAACTTACGAAGGCTGAACAGGAGCTGGAGGATCTGGAACTGAATTATATGAAGGGATTGTTTGGAGCGAATGTCTCTCCGGAGGTCATTACGAAGGTTGCAAATGGAAATATCGACAGCTTCAGCCAGTTACAGGCCAAGGTGACCGATATGCAGAACCGTTTGGAGGCTGCAAAGAAGCGGGTAGAGGAATGCCAGAAAAACGTGGATGATCTGACCTTGCAGAGCACGAAGGATACCAATAATGCCGGTGTGAGCACCAAGAATGAGGAATTAACGAAGGATCAGGCAACGACAGACCTCACCGAGGCGCAGAACCGGTTTGAGAAGGACAAGGCAGCAACGATTGCCAGTCTGAATGCACAGATTACGGAAGTGAACTCCCAGATTGCAGATCTTGAGAAGCTGCTTAGCAATGCAGAAGCTTCGGCCGGAAGTGGGACTACTGCCGGTATCGGTAGTAGTTCCACTTCATCATCAACAAGCTATGATGGGCAGAGGCAGAAAGCTGTTGAAAGTTTAAGGCAGACTGTGAATTCAATGCTGGATGCACTTAAAAAGCCTGAGTCTGATAGACTTCCGGAAAAATCAGAGCTTGCAACTATAGAGGCTAAATATAATACTATATATGAGGAAATAAAGGATAAGGAAGAGTATCAGACATTAATTGCAGATTATAATGCAGCTCATATGTTGATTGATAATATAGAGCAAAACGCGAAAGATGTTAATAATCTATATGCCAATAATCAGACTTTATTGTCAAGAAAAAAAGCAGACTTAGCGAACCTCCAGAAGCAGCTTGCCGAAGTACAGGCAATTACAGCATCCTCCGATGGCGGTGTACAGGATGCGCAGAACCGTCTGAATCAGGCAAACCGTAATATTTTAGAAATAACAACAGCCAACAGTCAGACGAGCGTGGCGTGGCAGAACCGTTTGGCTGATGCAAATGCGGCATTGAAGAATGCGCAGGCAGTTTATGACTTATTAAAGGAAGAACAGACCTCTCTTGCGGCAGATATTAATGCGGAACTGGATCTGTCCAAGACGAATAAGGACATTCAGAAAAAGAAAGAAGAGATAGAGAAGCTGAAGGAAAAGTCCATGGGTTCTGCAGTCAAAGCACCGGTGGCAGGAACAATTACTACGGTGAAATATGTGGCCGGTGAGACCACACAGCCGGAGGACGTCATGGCAGTAATCCAGCCGGAGGGCAAGGGCTTTACCCTTTCTATCTCCGTGACCAATGAACAGGCTAAGAAGGTGCAGATCGGTGATATGGCAGAATTGCAGAATTCCTGGTATTATGATGATGCAAGGGTGATGCTGTCCGCGATTAAACCGGATCCGGATAACCCGGGAACCAATAAGCTGCTGGTATTTGATGTGAGTGGATCAACCATTCAGGCAGACCAGTCCTTAAGTATTTCCGTAGGACAGCGTAGTCAGGAATATGAACTGGTGGTACCGAACAGCGCCATCCGTGAGGATAACGATGGTAAGTTTATTCTGACGGTGGAATCCAAGAGCAGTCCGTTAGGAAACCGTTATATTGCAACCCGGGTCGGCGTGGAAGTATTGGCTTCGGATGATAATAATTCTGCAATTTCCGCTCCGCTTTATGGATGGGAATATGTTATTACGACATCCACGAAGCCGGTAGAAGCAGGAAAGCAGGTTCGTCTTGCGGATAACTCCTGATGAGGAATGCGTTAAGAACCATAAGAAATGCAGGGCAGTTGAGGAAAGGAATTTACAGTGGGAATAAGGCTTAAACGTTTTTTCTCCAATTTTACAATAAGGCAGATCGTGTTCAGCCTGATGGCGGTGGTATCGTTGCTGTTGTTTCTTGTTTTAACCATCTGGTCACATCATCTGACCAGTCAGTTGACAGACCAGCAGGCTGCACAGCGATGGGACAAGGACGGGAAAAGTGTTCAGGTAAGCTGCTATTTTACAGATCAGGTGAAGCTTACCGACATGGAGTTTACGGGGTTTAAAAAGAAGCTTGAACAGATGTTGAAGGAGACACTTCCTGCCGATGAATATAGTGAAGAGAATGACAGGCGTCTGGTGGTAGATGGCTATAGTGCCATGGGAAAGGTGACGGTTCTTAGTGAAAAGGGAAAGCTCACCGATGCTGATGCGATTGGAATCGGAGGAGATTATTTCCTGTTTCATCCGGTGAAGCTCCTTACCGGAGGATATTTCACCGGCGAGGATCTCATGCAGGACAGTATTATTCTGGATACGGAGGGTGCGTGGCAGCTGTTCGGATCCAATGATATTGTCGGGAAAAGTGTGATGATTGGCGGTGTGCCACATTATGTGGCAGGAGTCATTGAACGGGATGGCAGTAAATTTGCAAAGAGTGCCGGATTAAATAAGACGACGGTGTATCTGTCGGATAATTCCCTGCAGGCTTATGGAACAACAGCGGGCATCAGCAATTATGAGGTTCTTGCCCCAAACCCGGTCAGGCATTTCGTCTACAATGCCGTGAAGGATCAGCTTGGCGTGGCAGAGGATGATATGGTCGTTGTGGAGAACACGACACGGTTCAAGGTGGAGTCGCTGATTCCGGTGATTCTGGAATTCGGTACACGTTCCATGCAGAATGCCGCAATCCGGTTCCCTTTCTGGGAGAATGTGGCGCGCGGTTATGAAGATGTGTGTGCATTGATACTGATTTTTCAGTTTTTGTTTTTACTCATTCCGGGGACGATCCTGATTGTCTTTTTTGTTTGGAAATGGAGGCATCGGACGTTTACCTGGAAAGATTTGGGAAACCGTATCATAGATATAAGGGATGGTCTTCGAAAGAAGAGCAGGCGGGAAAAGGAAAAATGGGAGAATTTCTGATTCCCGGAAGGAAAGGAGGACAATTATGAAAAAGGTAATAGTATCGTTACTGGCTGTGGCACTTGTGATTGGGTGTTTTGCCGGATGCGGAAAGAAAGAAAAGGGTGACCTGCAGCAACAGGCAGTTTCCAGGGATTATGTGTATAAGCAGGAGGTTATTTCCTATAATGGAAGTGGTACAGCACCCAGCGGACTGATTCAGATCGGGGATAAGGTTTATGGTTACAGCTATGAATGGCGTGAGATGGATGGGGCTGTAACGCCAAGAACCGATATTGAGGGTGGCGGAAACACTGAAAAAGAAGCGGAAGCAGAGGATGTCGATACGGCAACAGAAGAGACTGTGGCAGAACCGGAGCCCGGTACGGAGGAGGCAGCAGAGGACATTGCGGAAAGCTATTCTTCTTTGATTTTTTATGAAATTATGGAGGATGGAACTTTCGGGGAAGGACATGAGCTTCAGGGAGCACCGGATCAGTCCTTCAATTCATTTGCAGCAGATTCCCAGGGAAATCTGTATTGCCTGCGTAACGTGTATGTATACGATGACGGCAGTGATAACAGCGAAGATCTGTATTACTTAGAGCAGAAAACGCTGGATGACGAAACCATATTCAGTGTCAGTTTGAATGAAGTCCCGGAGATAAAGCAGATCGAGGAACAGCAGGGCTGGCTTTATATTAACGGTCTGTATGCAGAGGATGATGCATTGTATCTTGTCTGCGGAAGCAGTATTTTGAAATTTGACAAGAATGGGAATATTGTAGGCAGTGTCATTAAGCAGGATACCGAAAATGTGCTGGACGGTGCATCGATTGTCCGGGGCAGAGACGGGAAATATGCAGCCGTTAATTATGGGGATACCGGCATGAAGATTTATCCGGTAGACCTTGTAAACGGTACGATCGGAACGGGTACGGAGCTTCCGGGCAACAGTTACAGTTTCAGCTTTTATCCGGGTTCCGGGTATGACTTCTATGTATCCGATAACTATGCCGTTTATGGATATAACCTTGGGGATACCACTGTCACAAAGCTGATGAGTTATGTGGATTCCGATATTGATGTATGGCAGATCAACAATATTATTCCGATCAGTGATACCGAGTTCTACGGTTCGTATTCCAGCGCTTCCGACTGGCAGGATGGAATTTCAAAATTCACCAAGGTGGATCCGAAGGATGTGAAGGACCGTCAGGTGATTACCCTTGCCATGGCAAGCACCGACTGGAACGTGAAGAGCCGTGTGATTGAATTTAATAAAAAGAACGATACCTACCGGATCAGTCTGATTGATTATTCTTCTGAAACGGGCGAGTACGAGGAAGGCATTTCCAAAATGAATACGGATATCGTATCCGGTAAGATACCGGATATCATCTTACTGGATGACTCCATGCCTGCCGACAGTTATATCAGCAAGGGCCTGTTTGCAGACCTTCTTCCGATGATTGAAAAGGATGAAGAGATTGATGAGAATGATCTGATGCCGAATGTAGTAGAAGCATTTTCCACGGACGGAAAGCTGTATCGTCTGGTGCCAACCTATTCCATAAGGACAATGGCTGCAAAGACCTCTGATGTCGGGGAAGAGCGTGGCTGGACCATAGAAGAGGCAATGGCCCTTTGGGATTCGAAGCCGGAAGGAACCGAGTTTATTGCAGGAGCAACCAGAAGTGAAATGCTGAATATGTGTATGAATTTTGCAGGCAGCCAGTTCGTCAATTACAGTACGGGAGATTGTGACTTTAACAACGAAGAATTCTTAAATCTACTGGAATTCTTAAAACGTTTCCCGGTAGAAATGTCGGATGATTATTACACCGATGAATATTGGAATTCCTATGACAGCCTGTGGAGAAGCGGAAAGGTCATTACCCAGCAGATGTATCTGAGTGATTTCCGCAATTTCAATTATACGGAAAAGGGAAGCTTCGGAGAACCGATCACACTGATCGGATTCCCTTCCGCGGATCAGGA
>USDI01000122.1 GCA_900553305.1 uncultured Lachnospiraceae bacterium | reverse complement strand
AGTAGGCTATGCTGGGGGAAACATCAATTGCTTTGGCGGTATTTATGCGATCTCTCCGGAAGAAACGGATATCAACCGCTCGATTGATAAAGCAATGAAGGCACGGAATATGGCAAAATTTAATTTTTACGAGACAAGTGGAATTTACGTGTATACCAGAGAATTTGAGACTCGTGAAAATGAAAAGGAAGCCATGAACCGGATTATGAAGGATGCATTGGAGAATGGGGGCTTTTGTGTCTATTTTCAGTCAAAGGTGGATATTACTACCGGAAAGATCAGTGGTGCGGAAGCATTGGTCCGTCTGAAGGATAAGGATGGTAAGCTGGTTCCGCCGGGAAAGTTTGTCCCGCTTGCCGAAGAGACCGGTATGATTGTGGAGATTGACCGGTTTGTGTATGAAGAGACCTTCCGGATGATTCACAAATGGCTGCAGGAAGGAAAGAAGGTTCCGGTGATTTCAGTGAATCTGTCCCGCCTGCATCTGATGGACGATCATCTGCCGGAACATATGGAGGCTTTGTGTGATGTGTACGATTTACGTCCGGAGCAGATTGAGTTGGAGATTACCGAGAGCGTCTTCTTCCAGGATGCGGATCGTCTGATTGATATGATTAAGCGGTTAAAGGCTGTGGGATTTGTGATTTCCATGGATGATTTTGGTGCTGGATACTCGACACTTAACTTTATGAAATCCCTGCCGGTTGATATTATCAAGATTGATGGCGGATTTTTTATGAAAAATAAGATGGATGATAAGAACAAGGCAGTTATCTCTGCAATTATGCAGCTTTCCAATAATCTGCACTTTAAGACGGTTTCCGAAGGCGTGGAGACGGACGAGCAGGTGGAATTCATTAAAGAACAGGGCGGAAAGTATGTGCAGGGGTATTATTTCTATAAGCCGATGCCGCCGGAAGAGTTTGAGGGACTGCTGGAGGAGAAGGAATAAGGTGGAGCATGCTTGTGGGCAATGAGCCATGTTGGAAGCCTGGAGGCAAGGTGGTGCATGGTTGTGGGCAATGAGCCATGCCGGAAGTCTGGAGGCAAGGTGGTGTTTGTTTGTGAGCAATGAGCCATGCCGGAAGCCTGGAGGCAAGGCGGTGCATGTTTGTGAGCAATGAGCCATGATGGAAGCCTGGAGGCAAGGTGGTGCATGTTTGTGAGCAATGAGCCATGCCGGAAGCTCGCAGGCAAGCTGCTTCGCTTCTGCGGCATTCGCCGTATTAAAAATAAAAAGAGAACATTCCCAGGTGAGCGAGCTCCCCGGAATGTTCTTTTTTATTTTTAGCATGGCTCATTGCTCACAAAAAAAGCACCATCCCCAAGGCTCCTGTGTCCTCAAAAATGGTACTTGCAGTGGACCGCCAGGGGTTCGAACCCTGGACACCCTGATTAAGAGTCAGGTGCTCTACCAACTGAGCTAGCGGTCCGTATCTTTTGTTGTTTTAATACTTCATTTGCAACGCAAGTGTTATTATAGTATAATGCCTTTTGAAATGCAAGTACTTTTTTAAAAATTTTTAAGAAATTTTAATTGTGCCCGAAAACCACGAAAAATCGGGCAGTCAGGAGCATATGATGATATTTGAGACTCATGCACATTATGATGATCCGGCCTTTGATGAGGACAGGGAATCTCTTTTGCTGAAACTTCCGGAGGAAGGAATTACGAGAGTGGTTAACGTTGCAGCCAGCCTGAAGGGGTGCCGGGACAGCCTGGATCTTGCGAAGAAGTATGATTTTATTTATGCATCGATCGGAGTACATCCTTCGGATACCGGGGAACTGACGGAAGAGAATCTTGCTTTTATGGAAACGCTTTGTAAGGAAGAGGCATTACACCAGGGAGGTAAGGTCGTGGCTGTGGGCGAGATCGGCCTTGACTATTACTGGGACGAGCCGGACCGGGAGATTCAGAAGAAATGGTTTGAAGCGCAGATGGAAATGGCACGTCGGACACACCTTCCATTGATTATTCATTCGAGGGATGCTGCTAAGGATACCGTAGATCTTATGCAGGCGCATCGTGCCGGAGAGATCGGGGGAATCGTACACTGTTATTCCTATTCCGTGGAGCTGGCACGTACCTTTCTTGATATGGGGTTTTATTTTGGAATTGGCGGAGTTGTTACTTTTGGCAATGGAAGAAAGCTTGCAGAAGTGGTAAAATATCTTCCGTTAGAGAAAATTGTTCTCGAAACAGACAGTCCGTATCTTTCTCCGGTTCCGAACAGGGGAAAGCGGAATTCCTCTTTAAACCTTCCCTATGTGGCAGGGAAGATAGCAGAGTTAAAGGAAATCACTCCGGAGCAGGTTATGCAGGTGACATTTGCCAATGCAGAACAGGTTTACGGATTTCATAAAAAGAAACAGTAACAGGAGAAAATGCATGCCGACATTAGGAAATCCTACAGGAACGATTGAGATTTTAAAAAAATATAACTTTAATTTCCAGAAACGGTTCGGGCAGAACTTTCTGATTGACAGTCATATTCTGGAAAAAATTGTGGAATCCGCAGAAATTACGAAGGAGGACTGCGTACTGGAAATCGGACCGGGAATCGGAACAATGACACAGTATCTGGCAGAAAGTGCCGGTCAGGTCATTTCGGTTGAAATTGATAAGTCCCTGATTCCAATCCTGGAAGATACCCTGTCCCCTTATGACAATGTGAGCGTGATCAATGAGGATATCCTGAAGGTGGACATTCGGAAGCTTGTGGAGGAGCGCAACGCAGGAAAGCCAATCAAGGTTGTGGCGAATCTCCCCTACTATATCACGACACCGATTATCATGGGTCTGTTTGAGAGCCATGTTCCGCTTGACAGCATTACGATTATGGTGCAGAAGGAGGTGGCGGACCGGATGCAGGTAGGACCCGGAACGAAGGATTATGGTGCCCTGTCACTCGCGGTACAGTATTATGCAAAGCCGGAGATCGTGGCCTATGTCTCTCCCGGCTGCTTTATTCCGAAGCCCAATGTGGGAAGTGCGGTCATCCGGCTGAAACGATATGACAGGCCGCCTGTTGAGGTAAGAGACGAGGCCTTCTTATTCCGTCTGATCCGGGCGGCTTTTAACCAGAGAAGGAAAACACTGGCAAATGGAATCGGTAACGCCCAGGATATCCCCTGCAGCCGGGAGCAGGCACAGGAAGCTCTTGAAAAGCTTGGATTTTCGCCGTCTGTCCGGGGAGAAGCACTGACCTTACAGGAATTTGCACTGCTTTCCAACGAAATTTTCTACAAGATCTATGGGTAATGTTGGAAGAACGTGCCCATATCTTGTTCTTTTTTGCGTTTTATTTTTGACATCTTATACCCCGTATGGTAAACTGATAACGTAACTATGTATGCCTTTCGGCAGAGAAATTATAGAGGTGACTACCTTGGATAAATATGAATACAAAGTACGTGCAGATGAGATTAAATCCTTAATTTCAGAAGGCGAATACGAGGAAGCAGTTAAAATCGCAGATTCTATTGACTGGCGCAGAGTAAAAAGTGTCATGATGCTCTGTACCATCAGTGATTTATATAAAATTAACCGAAGATATGAAGACAGCAGGGATATCCTTCTTCTGGCCTATGAGAAGCAGAAAGGCCGGCTGATTGTATATTCTCTTTGTGAGTTGTCTATCAAGCTTGGAGAATACGTTCAGGCCATCGAATACTACAAGGAATTTGTTCAGATTGCACCGAAGGACAGCGGCAGATATATTCTGCAGTATAAGCTGTATGAAGCACAGGATGTAAGCCTGGAGGAACGGATTGAGGTTCTTGAAGAATTAAAGCGCCATGATTACCGTGAAAAATGGGCCTACGAGCTGGCTTACCTTTACCACAGGGTAGGTCTTGAAAGCAAGTGCATTGAAGAGTGCGATGAGATGATTCTGTGGTTTGGGGAAGGCAGATATGTTCTTAAAGCATATGAGCTTAAGATGCTGCATACATCTTTAACACCGGAACAACAGCAGAAGTACGAGGAATTAAAGAGTCATAACGGAATGCGTGCTTCGGATCTTGCGGTAGATCAGGCGGCCGTGCGTGAGGAAGCAAAGTATGAAACCGAGGATGAAGGTGATGATGAATACAGTCGCCAGATGAATCAGCTGACGGATGATACAAAGCAGATTCCGAAAACGGAACAGGCTCCTTCTTCAGCAGATGATCTTGATATTCAGGTCAAAACCGTTGATGTCAGCCAGTACAACACGATTAATTTACAGAAGGAGCTCGCGGAGAGTATGCGGGAGCTTTTGGAGAATAAAACCGAGGAGATGCCGGCAGGTGAAGTAAACGATTTGATGATGACACAGATGTATGCGCCGGTAGATCATGCAGAAAGTGCGGACGAGCCTGTACAGGAAGATGAGGCCGCTGATAAAGAGACGATCCGCATACCGGATATGCAGCCGGTTGAGCCGCAGACAGAACAGCCGGTAACCGCAGAGGAACCTGTGGCAGAAGTCCAGGAAGCCTTGACACAGGAGACGGCTTACGCGGAAACGACGGAGCAGCCCGTAGTAGAAAAGCAGGAAAAGTCACAACCGGTTCTGCGTCAGGATACCGATGAGATGAAGCTTATCACAGACGAAGACCTGAAACAGGCAGATGAAGAGGTATTCTTCGGTAACACTTCCGAGGTGAATGTGCAGGATGTTGTTTCCGAGCTTGCCGAGAAGAATGCGGACCGGACTGCTTTTCGTCCAGTGGAAGAAGAACAGGCAGAGGTCACACCGCGGGTAACACCGGTTTCCCTTGATGCCATGTCCAATACGGGGGTAATCCGTACCTTTAACAAGAAATCCGGATATGATGATATGCTTTCCCAGGAATATGATGGGCAGATCAGTCTGGTCGTACCGGAATCCGAGAAGGTAGAAAAGCAGATTACCGGACAGCTCAGCATCGAGGATGTGATGGCGGAATGGGAGCGGATGAAGAAGGAGAATGAGGAAAGACGTCTCAAGGAAATCCGTGAACGCGTGCGTAAGCAGACGGACAACCTGTTTGCCGATTTTGATGAGTCTACGAAATCCGGACTTCTGGAAGAGCTGGAAAATGCCATGGTAACTGCGGCCATGAAGGAAGAAAAGCTTCGTGCCGATAAGGAAAAGCCGAAGGTTGTCAAGGTTTCCGATATTGAGAAGCAGCGGGAAGAAAAGGAAGTGCATTCACAGCAGAAGGAAGAGGTGAAAACGCAGCCTGTGGAGGAACCGGAAGAAATCATCGAAGAATCTGTGGATGAAGTGACGGAAGAGTTGCCGGTGACCGAACCGGTTATGGGAGAAGTACAGGATTCCGATCAGGATGAACTGGTTGAGGATGCCGAGATCATCGATGAGGAAGAGGAAGCTGCGGAGGAATCCGGGGAAGAAATTGTCGAAGAGCCCGCAGAGGAAGTAACGGAAGAAGCTGCTGGGGCAGAAACGACAGAGGAGAATCCGGAGGAAGAAGCAGCAGAAGAAGGATCGGAAGAGCCGAAGAAGATGCCTCTCCGCAGAAAGAAGAAAAAGGTACAGCAGAATTTTGATGAAACACAGAATATTGTGTTAGAGTTTGAAGATATACCGGAAATGACGGAAAAAGCTCCGGCACAGGCAGCACCGTCTAAGAAGCTTAGGGCACCAAGAGAGATTAAGAAAGAGGACGAGCCGGTACAAACGACCGGGGAAGTGATCTCCTCTACAGAAAAGGGACGCGAACTGACAGAGCAGGAAAGAGAAGAGTTTGCTCCGTTTATCCATCACCGCCGGACACGCCGTCAGATTGCGGAGGTCATCGATAACATCAGCCTTGCTTCCTACACTGGCAATGTTGTTGTCACCGGTGAAGAGGGAACGGAGTCTACGGCCTTCGCGAAGCTCCTGATCAAGGATGTGCAATCCAATGACAGTAATTTCTCCGGTAAGGTTGCGAAAATCTCCGGATCAGTTCTGAACAAGAAGGATATTGCAGAGACGTTAAATAAGCTGGCAAACGGTGCACTGATCGTGGAGGATGCCGCAGCACTTAAGAAGCCTTCTGTGGATGTTCTGCTTCGTGAGATGAATCAGGAGGAAAAGGGGCTGATTCTGGTTCTGGAGGATACCAAGAACCGGATGGACGCATTCCTTGCCAAGAATAAGGACTTACAGGAAGTATTTAATTTAAGAGTGGATCTGGAAGCACTGGATGACCAGACGCTTGTGAAATACGCAAGAAAATATGCTTTAGAGCAGGAATATTCGATTGATGATCTTGGAATTCTGGCTCTGCATACGAGAATTGCCGATCTGCAGACCGGTGATCATGAGGTAACGCTTTCCGAGATTGAAGAGCTTGTGGATGAAGCAATTTATTATGCGGATAAGAAGACACCAAAGCATTTCTTTGATGTTCTATTCGGAAATCGATATGATGATGAGGATATGATCATTTTAAGAGAAAAAGATTTCATGCATTACTAGAGAAAGGTGTGTAGAGGTATGGCAGAAAAGAAAAAGAAGCCAACAGTCTTCATTTCCCAGGATGACCAGTATCTGTTTGCACAGGGGACTCATTATGATATTTATGAGAAGCTGGGGGCGCATCCTTCCTGTGAAGACGGAGAAGAGGGAATGTTCTTTGCGGTATGGGCACCAAATGCAAAGCAGGTCTATGTAATCGGGGAATTTAACGATTGGAATGAGAGTGCAACTCCAATGACGAAGCTGGGACCGGGAGGAATTCA
>USDI01000121.1 GCA_900553305.1 uncultured Lachnospiraceae bacterium | reverse complement strand
TTTGACATAATTTATATGGCGAAGTAACCACATGAGTAAACTGCGTTGCGTTAGCAACGGTTTTACGAATGAGGTTCTGAATAGTTACCATTTATATATAAATGATCTGTACTTCCCCCATGCTTACGCTTCCTGTCAGAATTACCGTATGCCCTTCGGAGGGCTGATGCATATTTTGCTCTGAAACACTTCCCAGCATGGAGCTAATCTGATTTTCCACTTTCCATTCCTTAGGAAGAAAAATCTGTGTTTCCCCAAAGCTGTTGCTCACATCAATCGTTGCCGTTTCCTGCTGCATCAGGGCATTATCAAAATAAACCTTCATCTCTCCGAAGGAATTCTGCAGTACGGCCGATCTGAAATTATCGGTATTCACATATTTACTGGTTGCACCAAAGCTGTTCTTAAAAAACAGCATCTCACCTTTTACCTGTTCATTGGTTTCCCCAAGGGCCGTATCATAAACCTGCTGTCCCTGTCCATTCTGATAATGATCCGATTTAAAATGCTGATCGGCAAAATTGCCGTGACGCTTCCTCGCGCGTTCCGTTCTTCTTTGTGAAGCCTGCTTCCCAAACAGCATGGAAAATCCAATCGACAATAAAGCCGCTGCTCCTAAAATCGGCCACGGCGTAATGGATTCAATATGAAGCTGCGGCGCATACAGAATTCCGATGATTGCCAGTGAGAAAAACAGTCCCCAGAACCACAGCTCCCATAAGCTTCCAACTGCAACAACTCCCAGTAAAACCGCAGCAATCAGCTTCCCTGATACTTCAGGTATCACTCCCAATCCACCTGCCAATATGAGAACTGCAATTCCAATAAACAATAATGCCCAGATCACTTTCCCTTTTTTCATTCCTTTATCCTCTTTTCTTCTAATTTACATTTCAGTGGCTTATAATACATTCTTCTTACTTCTACATTTATATTCTATTTCGAAAGAAATGTAAATATCCTTGAGTCAAGAGGTGAAAAAAAGAGGGTAAGATGCATCAATCCTACCCTCAACTACATTTCTGTTTCCTGTTTTATCTTCTTACAGATCCGTGATCTCACTGTGAAGCTCCTGTAGGGACTTCAGCTCCTCCATCTTATGTGTCTTCACATAATGGATTCCTTCTGCCGTTGCCTTTGCTGCTGCAACGGTTGTAATATAAGGCACCTTCGCCTTAATTGCTGCCTTACGCAGATAGCTGTCATCCTGTACCCCACTCTTGCCGATCGGAGAATTTACGATGAGCTGGATTTCTCCGTTTGCAATCATATCGGAAATATCCGGACGGCCTTCGTAAAGCTTGTTTGCCTTGACAGCAGGTACACCTGCTGCGGTCAGATAAGCAAAGGTTCCGCTTGTTGCAACGATCTTAAATCCATCTCCGACAAGGCTCTTTGCCACTTCAACCACTTCGTCCTTATCCTTATTATTCACGGAAATCAGAACGGTGCCTTCTAACGGAAGCTTGGACTGTACGGCTTCCTGTGCCTTGAAGAAGGCTTCCCCACAGGATACGGATAAGCCAAGAACCTCTCCGGTAGAACGCATTTCCGGTCCAAGTACCGGATCAACCTCCTGGAACATATTGAACGGGAATACAGCTTCCTTTACTCCATGATAAGGAATGTTCTGCTCCTTCAATGCCGGTACCGGTGAAGGACGGCCTGTAATTTCAGAGGTAATAATATCGGTTGCAAGCGGTACCATGCGGATGTTGCATACCTTGGAAACAAGAGGCACGGTACGGGATGCTCTCGGGTTTGCCTCCAGTACGAATACCTTGCCTTTTTCAATCGCATACTGCATATTCATAAGTCCCCTGACATGCATTTCTTCTGCAATCTTACGGGTATATTCTTTAATCGTCTTTACATTCTCTTCGCTGATGTGTACGGAAGGAATGATACATGCAGAGTCACCGGAATGAACACCGGCAAGCTCAATATGCTCCATTACTGCCGGAACAAAGGCATGCGCTCCATCACTGATCGCATCGGCTTCACATTCTAATGCATGATTTAAGAAACGGTCAATCAGAATCGGACGATCCGGTGTTACACCCACCGCAGCCTTCATATATTCTGCCATGCTCTCATCATCATAAACGACCTCCATACCACGTCCGCCAAGGACATAAGAAGGACGTACCATAACCGGATATCCAATGTTATTTGCAATCCTGATGGCATCGTCTACCGTAACGGCCATTCCGGATTCCGGCATCGGAATCTCCAGCTTCTCCATCATCGCACGGAACAGGTCACGGTCTTCTGCAAGATCAATGACTGCAGGTGCGGTTCCTAAAATACGGACGCCGTTCTTTTCCAGTTCTGCTGCCAGATTAAGCGGGGTCTGTCCACCAAACTGTGCAATGACGCCGAGCGGCTTTTCTTTCTTATAAATGCTTAATACATCTTCCAGTGTTAACGGCTCAAAATAGAGCTTATCGGAAGTATCATAATCGGTCGAAACCGTCTCCGGATTACAGTTCACGATAATGGTTTCAAAGCCAAGCTTCTTAAGTGCCATAGCCGCATGTACACAGCAGTAGTCAAATTCGATACCCTGTCCGATACGGTTCGGGCCGCCGCCTAAAATCATGATCTTCTGCTTGTCGGATACCGGATCCTTGTCCGTTGCATTGTAGGTGGAATAATAGTAAGCACTGTCCTCGGTTCCGCTTACGTGAACGCCTTCCCATGCTTCTTCTACACCGATTGCAATACGATGGTTGCGGATTTCTTCTTCCGGGATCTCCAATAACTGACTTAAATACTTATCGGAGAAGCCATCCTTCTTTGCTTTGGTTAACTGTTCATCGCTCAGCATTTCACCCTTATGCTTTAAGATCTCTTCCTCTTCTTCTACCAGTTCCTTCATCTGTTCGATAAAGTATGCCTTTACCTTCGTCAGTTCAAAGATTTCTTCTACGGTTGCACCCTTACGAAGTGCTTCATACATCAGGAAATGACGCTCACTTGACGGAGTTGCCAGTCTCTTTAATAACTCTTCCTTCGATAACTGGTCAAAGTTCTTCACATGTCCCAGACCATAACGTCCGGTTTCCAGGGAACGGATTGCTTTCTGGAATGCTTCCTTATAATTCTTACCGATACTCATAACTTCACCAACAGCTCTCATCTGAGTACCCAGCTTATCTTCCACACCCTTGAACTTCTCAAAAGCCCAGCGTGCAAACTTAATTACAACATAATCTCCGTCCGGTACATACTTATCCAGCGTACCATACTTACCACAGGGGATGTCCTTTAAGGTAAGTCCGCATG
The DNA here is from genome assembly GCA_900553305.1 of uncultured Lachnospiraceae bacterium. Lineage (GTDB taxonomy): Bacteria > Bacillota > Clostridia > Lachnospirales > Lachnospiraceae > Suilimivivens. Next base: position 3,436 of record USDI01000121.1, on the reverse strand, counting down.
CCAGCATGGCAGAAACCAGTGCAATCGGGAATCCGGTTGCCTTGGAAGCAAGTGCGGAAGACCGGGAAGTACGTGGATTGATCTCGATAACGATGATTCGGTCGGTAACCGGATCATGTGCGAACTGTACGTTCGTTCCACCAATCACCTGTACGGATTCTACAATCTTGTAAGCCTGCTCCTGCAATCTCTTCTGACATTCTTCGGAAATAGTAAGCATCGGTGCTGCACAGAAGGAGTCACCGGTGTGTACACCGAGTGGATCAATGTTTTCAATGAAGCAGACCGTAATGATGTTGCCCTCTGCATCTCTTACTACTTCAAGCTCCAGCTCTTCCCATCCTAAGATGGATTCCTCTACAAGAACCTGTCCGACAAGACTGGCCTGAAGACCTCTTGCACAGACGGTCTTTAATTCCTCTTTATTATAAACGAGTCCGCCACCGGCGCCGCCCATGGTATACGCCGGACGTAAAACAACTGGGTAACCAAGCTTTTCAGCAATAGCAAGTGCTTCTTCAACGGAATAAGCAACTTCACTGCGAGCCATCTCGATCCCCAGTTTGTTCATTGTCTTCTTAAATTCAATTCTGTCTTCACCACGTTCAATCGCATCTACCTGAACGCCAATTACCTTCACATTATATTTTTCAAGGATTCCTGCCTTGTTCAACTCGGAACAGAGATTCAATCCTGACTGACCACCTAAATTAGGAAGTAATGCATCAGGCCTTTCCTTTGCAATAATCTGTTCCAGACGATCTACATTCAACGGTTCGATGTACGTTACGTCTGCGGTTTCCGGATCCGTCATAATGGTTGCCGGATTGGAATTCACTAAAACAATTTCATATCCCAGCTTCCGTAACGCCTTACACGCCTGTGTGCCGGAATAATCAAATTCGCATGCCTGCCCGATGATAATCGGACCGGATCCAATAATAAGTACCTTATGAATATCTGTTCTTTTTGGCATTGTTTTCCCTCCACTTTTGTTCACTGTGAATGATTCTATCACCTGCCCTATAGCAGTGTCAATTGAATTTTAATTAATGTTCTTACGCAGCCTGACAGCAAGTGTCTGGCTGCGTAAGAACAGTTATTCCGGAAGATACCACTGAAGGTTTCTGGCAGGAATGACCTCATACTGATCCGGTCCCTCGCCCTTGCGCAGGTACACGTTACGAATGCCTGCCTGAATGATCTGACGGGCACATAACGGACAGGGTCTGGCCGGATGAATGGAATTATCCTCCGGGTTGATACTGGTAAGATACAGGTCTGCTCCCAGTGTCTGCTCTCTTGAGCAGTTCAGCAGCGCATTGGCCTCTGCATGAATGGCACGGCACATTCCGTAACCTTCTCCCTGGTGCATGTTCCGCTGCATACGGGGACATACCCCGATATCGCAGCAGTTTTCAAAGCCCCTTGGCGAACCGTTATAGCCTGTGGAAATCACCACATCATCCTTTACAATCACAGCGCCATACTTTCTTTTCAGACAGGTGCTGCGATATGCAAAGTTTTCTGCACTGTTTAAATACATATCTTCTTTGGAAATACGCTGCCTTCCCTGTGGTTTAATCATTGCTCAGTTTCTCCTTAAAAAATGCGATCATATTATCCCAGATTTCCTTCTGGAAGAATCGTAAATCGGCATGGTCTGCGCCATCTACTTCAAGTAACGTAACATCACAGCCTGCTTCCTCCAGGGCATCATGCAGACGCACTCCCTGCTCAAACGGAACACACTTATCATCATTTCCGTGAATAATCAGGAACGGAGGTGCTGTCTTTGTTACATAATGTAACGGGGAAAGCTTCATGGCATCCTTTTTAAAGTTATAAACATTCTTTCCCAAAAACATCGTTTCCCAGGTAAGCGCAGCCTCTGCCTCATTGTCCATGCCCGGCATGGTTGTAAGATCCACTACCGGATACCACGGGCAGGCTGCCTGAAGTGCACTGGATTCCTCCAGATAGGCTCCCACATCAAACTTCTTATCCGTTGCAAGTGCTGCAAGGCTTGCCAGATGACCGCCGGCAGATTCTCCGGAAATGCCGATGTGCTTCTTATCAATATGGTAACGGTCTGCATAAGCACGCAGATAACGGATTCCGGCCTTCACATCTTCAAGAGCTGCCGGGAACGGCTCCTCATTGCTTGTCCGGTACTGTACGCTCGCTACAACAAAGCCCTTGCGTGCAAGCCTGGAAAGGTATGCCAGATGTGCGGATTTATCCATCTTCATCCACGCACCGCCACAAACCCATACTACACAAGGGTATAACCGGGTGTCATCTTCCGGATAAATAATATCCATCTTCAAGTCCATACGGGTATGTCCGTACCAGGCATCCACCTGTGCGAATGACACATCCGTTGTCACGGAAAACTGCGGCTTTTTCACCGTAATTTCTATTTTCTTTCTCATCTGTTGTTTCGCTCCTTCTGTACTTTCTGTGCTTTCTGCTTATTATTGATTAAAATATATATTACTTTTATCTTAGCCGTTTCATAATAAGAATGCAACTGGATTTTGTTTTATCGTTCCGCAAAAATATTTTATCGTTTCTCGATAAATAATTATTGACATTCGTAATTTATGGTGTTATATCTAGGATAAAGTCAATCGTGCATAGCCGTACAACAGAAAGGAAACTTCTTTATGAAAAACAAACTTACTCTTTTTACCAAATGGTTACTGGATTTCATGTATTACGCCGGGATGCTCATTACCATACTTGTCCCTGTCATTCTTTATGGTTATGGAAAGTACGACCCGTATTTCAGAGTACATATTTTATCCCTCAGCATCATTTTCATGTTGTCCGGAATCCTCGCCGTCTTAATCATCCGTGAGCTGCAAAAGATGTTCCGGAGCGTCTTAAATGACAACTGTTTCATCCGTGAAAATGTCCGGAGCCTTAACCGCATGGGAACCTATAGCTTTTTCATAGCCCTGATTACCTGCTGCCGCCTGTTTCTTTACCTGACTCCTGCCGTGCTGGTCATCATTCTGACCTTTATGATTGCCGGCCTGTTCAGTAAAGTGCTGTCCCAGGTCTTTGACCGGGCAGTCACTTACAAGCTCGAAAACGATCTGACGATATAAGGACACGGATTCTGCTTTTACATAACAATGAACGGAGGTAAACAATACATGGCAATTATTATTAATCTGGACGTCGTGATGGCAAAAAACAAGATTGGATTAACCGAACTGGCAAACGAGGTGGACATCACCCTTGCCAACCTTTCCATCTTAAAAAACAACAAAGCCAAAGCCGTCCGCCTTTCCACTTTAAATGCCATCTGCAAGGCATTAAACTGCCAGCCCGGCGATATCTTAGAATATGTTGATGATCCGGAGGATGACGCTTCCTGCGTTCCCCCCTGCCTCAGTAAAAAATCCCTCAGAATTCCATTCCCGAT
>USDI01000120.1 GCA_900553305.1 uncultured Lachnospiraceae bacterium | reverse complement strand
GACTGGATACCGAGACCGTTCCCCCTGCGCTTGGATGAGATGAAAACTCCGCCCTTTTCCCTGACTTCTCCGTCAAACGCATTTTCGACCTCAATCAGTAAAATTCTCTCAGCATGAACATATGCGGTAACCCTGATCTGCCGCCGTACGGTCGCAGTACGAAGGCTTGCCTCCAGTGCATTTTCCAGAAGATTTGACAGCACCAGACACATATCCATCTCATCTGTCGGAAGTAATTCCGGCAAATCGAGCTGTGCACAGAAGGAAATGCCCTCGCGCGTACAAAGTGTCCAGTAGTAACCAACTACTCTGTCCGCTGCGCGGTTTTCACAAAAATTCATATCCAGAGTTGGAATTCTGGAAACCGTTTTTGCAAGATATGTCTTCAGACTTTCCAGATCACCGTCTTCTGCCAGAGCCGAGATCTGATAGAGCTGATGGCGCATATCGTGCCGTGCCTGCCGCGCCTCTTCAATCGCAGCCGTAAGATTATCATAACGTTGCTGCTGCATGGAAAGCATCTGGTTTTCATTCTGCAGTCTCGCGTTCCGGTTGATACTCACCGCCATCAACAGAAAGATCATATTGAACCAGAGCATCAACACCAGAAGTGCAATGCTGATAACGATATAGCCCTGTAAAACCCTTCCGGTCTGGAGAGTTGACTGGTAACGCGGGATCATGAAAAGATTCAGCAGAATAAACTCCACAGGAAGCACCCAGAACACATACCATGTCTGTGCGAAATTGTCATCTTCAACCATCGTCCGGACTACATGCGTTGCCGGATAATATGCCGCAGCTACGATCAGCCAACAAACCGCATTATAAAAAACACAGGCCTCAAAGCAGAACCACGGCCCCTGCATCGTTTCCTGTGCATGCATCACAATTGCTGCGCTGACGGCTCTGGACAGGCTGTTGATGCATGAAAATACTGCACAGGCTGACAGTGCAATCGACCCGGATTTCCACAGGGAAATCCGGAGTGTACTCACATACAGTACGATCGTAAACAATACAATGAGCACCAGAGCTGGCACTATGGACATGCGACGATTATAGCAGATGAGTCCTCCTGCGGTACAAAATCCTGCCAGCAGCGGCAGCACCCACGCGGCAAGCCCTCCCGGTGACTTCTTTAAATAGGACTTTACCGGAAAATACGAAAGAAGAAGACCGGGTAAGATCACGGTCAGCTCTAAAATTGGTCGTAAAACATCCTTCATCCGATGCGCCCCCTTTGCAGCAAAAATTCCATAAACACCTGACGGGCACTTTTCAGAAGATTCTGACAGACATAGACGCGGCTGCCATCCCTCATACAAAATGCATCCGCTTCAAAATCCTCTGCCTGTTCAAGATTGACTATGACACCGCGGCCACAAATGAAAAATCGCGGATCTTCCTTCAGGGACTCCGTGAATACCTTGAAGCTCTGCCTCGTAGCGAGGGTCTTTCCGGCAACAGTATGGATATTAATTATATGGGCAAAATGCTCAGCATACACAATGTCACTACAGCACAGACGGATATCACTTCCACTAACCTTGATGTCCAGAAATTTTTCCTGCTGCGGCAGCCTTTTAAGCATTTCGTCCAGCAGTCCGGAGAGCTCGTTTTCCGAAAACGGCTTGACCAGATAGTGCAGGGCCCGCACCTGAAAACCTTCCAGTGCATGATCTGTCGAGGTGGTAGTGAAAACGAGAATGCAATCTGCATCCTTCTTCCGGAGCTCCCGCGCCACATCCATTCCACTGCGGCCAGGCATATAAATATCCAGAAACACGGCGGTAAAACGCTGCTTTTGCCTTGCTGCAAGAAAGGCCTCTCCACTGTCAAATTCCAGAATTTCAGCTTGTGCGCCCCGCAGCCCAAGCTGCCGTAACAACCGTTCTTTCATCAGCGTACGCTCGGCTGCAAGGTCATCGACAATTGCAATTCTCATAACCGCATGTCTCCTTCCTGTAAGAGTTCAGCTTGATTATAGCATGACTGTCAGGTGTCGGCAAACCCGGATTTCATGCCGGAATCAGGCATTTCGTGCCAGATTCCGGGTTTTCGTGACAGACAGCTTGAAAAGAGCAGCCAGAACTGTCTATACTGAATAGAACGTAACTGTGAAGCTACTGAACAGTTACAATGGAACAAGCAAATCAGGAGGATTATTCATGAGAAAGAAAAACAAGATCTATTCTGTTCTGACGCTGCTACTGACAACAGCGTTGTGTTTTAGTACGACAGCCTGCAGCCAAGCCCGGCAGCCCGCTGAGCCCACACCTGCGCAGGAAGAAACGACCGTGCAGGAGCCTTCCGTACCGGAGCAGGAAACTGAAGCTGCAAAAGAGACTGTGCCCGAAACCGAAACTGAACCTTCCACTGCCGCACTGTCCGTAAAGGCCCTGCAGCCAAAGCAGGTAGACGAAAACCCATACATGGCAAAAAGTGACGCAAACATCCACCACGACGGCTACAATACCGACTCAACGGATGAAATTCTGCCGCTCGGCATTTACCCTGAGATCAATGTCTCTTATGAAACGACGAACCCAAACGCCTCTCCTGCCATCTATTTTGACAGCTACGGCCATGCGGTTGCACCGCTGCTTGGCGGCATCGCCATCCGGGATCTCAACGCTGAGGAGACGAAGACGCTCGGTTATTTCTCTCCCACACAGCATGACGGTGGCGGCTATGTTATCCAGAGCTCCTACACGTTCCTGGATTCAGAAAACCGTATCGTCTGTCCTACAAGCAATAATCACGTGCTGATGCTGCGTACAACAAAGGAGGACGGAAGCATTATCCCTGAATTTGAAAAGGTTCTGGATATTGATATCAAGGCGGCAGCGGAAGCTGTGCTTGGCAAGGAGCTGACTCAGAATCTTCTGTCTGTAGTCTTTGACTACGATGGAAATCTCTGGTTTGCTACCGGGGGCTTCCGTATCTATCCGGAACGCCAGCAGCAGGGCGTCATCGGTTACATTGCCCGTCCTGCCATTGATGCAATCTTAAACGGCGGACAGGAAGATCTTTCAAACGCAGTCTTTGTTTATGAACTGGCACCCGGCGAGGGTGCGGAAAACGGCATCGCCTCCTCCCGTGACGGTGCGGTCATTCTGACAAACCAGAACTGCTATTTGCTGCGTGCCAAAGAGGGCGTCAATGTCGTATGGTGCACACCATATGAAAGCGTTGGTGCAAAAGTCAGCGGCGAAGGCGATAAAACAACCGGCGGCGGTCTTGCCTGGGGCGGTGGCTGCTCTCCCACGCTGACACCGAACCTCGTCCTGTTCACCGACAATCAGGATCCCGTAAACCTGCTTGCGCTCGATATGAAAACCGGCGAAGTTGTAGCAAGCTGCCCGATACTGGATGATCTGCCTGAAGGCTATCAGGTGGCCATTGAGAACTCCGCAATGATCTACGATGACGGTAACGGCACGGTCAGCACTATCGTCTGCAACTGGTTTGGTGCAGGTAATGCAGGACTTTCCGACCCTGACAATGACTCCTCAATCCAGAGCTACTCAAACATTTATGACCAGAACTGGATCATGAAGGGTAATGTCATGATTGCGCCCGGTGTCGAGCGCGTGGATACCGTGAAAACGGCCGATGGCTATGAAATGAAGAGCATCTGGTGCCGAAATGACTTAAGTGACACCTCGATTATGAAGCTTTCCACCGCGACGGGCTATATCTACGGCTATGTACAGGATCTGACCACAGGCATGTGGCAGTATATCATTCTGGACTTTGAAACCGGCAAGACCGTTTTCACAATGGATGTTTCCGATAAATATGGTTACAACAATATGGCCATCGGCATGTATACCGGCAACAGCGGCAATGCGCTCTACTGCCCGACGGGTTATCTGGAGCTGCTGCGCTTACAGGACCGCTTCGTCTACCTGCCGGAGCTTCCCTACCGCAAGGTTGATCTCGATCAGGCGGCAAGAAAAGTTCTTTCACAGGATCAGTTCACACAGGACGGCGGCGAAGGTGAGGTTGCAGGCTGGCGCAACAGCGTAAGTGTCCGCAACGTACATCCCAACACCACAGTTGCCTTCCGCATGAATAATCTCTCCGGCAGTATTTCCGACCTGACACTCTATGCCTATGGTATGGATGACAGACTGGCGAAGGTTCCCGCAGAGCTGTGGTCGATCACAGACGAGAATGGCAAAGCCGTAACGGAACTGACCGACGGCACACTCTATGAGCTGCGTGTAACCGTCGCTGACGGCGGCGATCTCGACCTGAGTGAAACGGAAAAAGAGATCCGTCTCTCCGTTGTACTTGGAAAATAATTCATTTCCGGATCCGGCGTTTTAAACGCCGGATTCTTTTTATCTTTATGGAGTATTACAGCGAAAATACCAATATTCTACAAATATCCATACTATGCTTCTCTCATACCTCGTTCCAGTAGTAATATCCATCTTTACTTTCATTGTAAAATCAGAATCTGTCTTGACTTTTTATCCTTCATATTGTATCATTCCATACAGTTCAAAAAAATACTTTTAAAAAAGAGGTATAAATAATATGGATCCGTCTACATTTGTGGCTTTTTTCCACGATGCGTTGAATGCCTATAATAAGATGTGCGAACCGATCCTGGAGGAATTTGATATCCCGCAGGTATCCTTTGATATCTTAATGTTTCTGAAGAATAACCCTGATTTATGCACCGCCCAGCAAATCAGTGAATTCCGGAACATTAAAAAGAATCTGGTTTCTGTTCATGTGGATAAGCTGGTAACGGCAGGTTACCTGCAAAGAGGAACGGTTGCCGGAGACAGGCGGAAGATCCTGCTCTCCTACACCGAAAAAGCGCAGCCGATTCTTAAAGCCGGCCAGGAAATGCAGCAGAATTTTAAGCAGGAGCTTACCCGGAATATATCCGGAGAACACATCAGTATTTATAAAGAAATTATCGAAGCTATGGCCGGGAATGTCCACCGGATGCTGAATGAATAACATGCAAACTCAAAGGAGATCATCACTATGCAGGATAACAGAAATTTTTTAGGTACGGAGCCCATTGGAAAGCTTCTGCTCAAGCTTTCGATTCCGACCGTAATCGCCCAGCTCATCAACATGCTTTATAATATTGTAGACCGGATTTATATCGGTCACATCCCCGGAGAAGGGAGCCTTGCCCTTACCGGAGTCGGTGTCTGTATGCCAATCATTATGATTGTTTCTGCCTTTGCAGCTCTTGTCAGCTCGGGCGGTGCACCGAGAGCATCCATCTATATGGGCAGGCAGGACAATGACTCCGCAGAACAGATCTTAGGAAACTGCTTCTCTCTCCAGATTGTGGTTTCCTTATTTCTGACTGTGATTTTACTGATCTTTGGAAAGGATTTATTACTGGCTTTCGGTGCCAGTGAAAATACCATCGGTTATGCAACCGATTATATGCGGATCTATGCCTTTGGCACCCTGTTTGTCCAGCTGACGCTTGGCATGAACGCCTTTGTAACCGCCCAGGGCTTTACAAAGATTTCCATGCTTTCTGTTCTCATCGGTGCAATCTGTAATATTGTTTTAGATCCTGTATTCATCTTTGGCTTTCATATGGGCGTAAAGGGGGCTGCCCTTGCAACTGTCCTGTCACAGGCCATTTCCACGATCTGGGTAGTCCTTTTCCTCTGCGGTAAGAAAACACAGATCCGTCTCCGGAAAGCCTGTCTGCTTCTCAAGGCGAAGGTAATTGTTCCCTGTGTTATGCTTGGACTTGCCGCCTTCATCATGCAGGCAAGTGAAAGCGTTGTAAGCGTCTGCTTCAATTCCTCCCTGCTCCGATACGGTGGTGATATTGCTGTCGGAGCAATGACCATTTTAACCAGTGTCATGCAGTTTGCCATGCTGCCCCTACAGGGAATCGCCCAGGGAGCCCAGCCTGTTTCCAGTTATAATTACGGAGCCAGAAATGCCGACCGGGTGAAGAAAACCTTCCGTCTGCTTCTGATTACCTGTCTGACCTATTCCGTTTTGCTTTGGGCGGCTGTCGAGCTTATTCCAGGAGCATTTGTAAGCATTTTTACTTCCGATGCGGCCCTTGTTGACTTTACTGCACCAATGCTGAGAATCTATCTGGGAGGCCTGTTCCTGTTCGGTATCCAGATTGCGTGCCAGATGACTTTTACCTCTCTTGGCAAAGCAGTAAACTCCATTGTAGTTGCTGTTGTCCGTAAGTTTGTACTGCTCATTCCGCTGATCTATATTATGCCGCACCTCATTTCCAATCCGACCGTGGGGGTCTATATGGCAGAACCCATCGCGGATATTATTGCAGTTACCTTTACCTCGATTTTATTTGCCATCCAGTTCAAAAAAGCACTTGCAGAGATTGAAAGTTAGCCTGTTTTTACAGGCTTCTCTTTACAACTTTGCTGCAAATAACGGGTTTGCCTCTCGCACGTTATTTCCATAGGCTGCCCATATTTTTCATTTATGAACCGACAATTCATCATACATTGCATTGAAGAGTCCGGCCAGGTATTCTTTACTGTCAACATCTTCTACCAACAACATCTCTTTTGCCCCTTCATACGGTAATTCGTAAGTCGTAGTTACCATATAAGAAACTGCAGATTTTGTGGGTTTCACAAGTAACCTGTCATCATATATGCCTCCGACAATTCTCCCTCTATAATATATGATATATTCCCCCATCATTGCCCGATAATTGATTTCTTCCAAACCAGATAACTGCTCTTGTTCCGGAGGACGATGCCCTTGTCCCGTCCCGCGAAC
>USDI01000119.1 GCA_900553305.1 uncultured Lachnospiraceae bacterium | reverse complement strand
CTGCTTTCATAACTGGAATATGCACTCTTGAAAACAGAAACATCATAGCCCTGCTAAAACTTTTCTTCCACCAGGAGTGCTCATTCTGGCTCTGAAACCAATGCCAAGTCTGACCTCATCACCCACAACAACATTCTCTGCAATGATCGCCTTGTTCAGCTCACAGTTCTCACCGATCACCGTATTATTCATAATGATGGAATCACGTACCACGGTATCCTTTCCAATGGTTACGCCACAGCCGATTACGGAGTTGTAAACCTTACCGCAGATGGTTGCACCTTCACCGATAATACTTCTCTCAACAAAACTGGTATCTGACAGGTACTGGGGCGGAAGAATTTCACTCTTTGTATAAATCTTCCAATATTCTTCATAAAGATTAAATTCGGGAACAATATCAATAAGCTCCATGTTTGCTTCCCAGTAAGAATGTAAGGTTCCGACATCCTTCCAGTATCCGTTAAACTCATATGCATATAACGGCTTTCCGTTGTCATGGCAGTAGGGAATGACATGTTTACCGAAATCAAGACCCGGCTGCTGTGCATTGGCAAGCAGCGCTTCCTTTAAGGTCTTCCAGTTGAATATGTAAATACCCATGGAGGCCAGATTGCTTCTGGGATGTTCGGGCTTCTCTTCAAAATCGGTAATTTTATGATCTTCATCGGTAATCATAATTCCGAAACGCTTAGCTTCCTCCATCGGAACAGGCATAACGGCGATGGTGACATCTGCCCCCTTCTCCTTATGGAAATCCAGCATCACCTCATAATCCATCTTATAGATATGATCTCCGGAAAGAATCAGAACATATTCCGGATTATAGCTCTCCATGTAATCAATGTTCTGATAAATCGCATTGGCTGTACCCGTATACCACTCGCTGTTCGTGATCTTCTCGTACGGCGGAAGCACGGTCACACCACCGATATTTCTGTCCAGATCCCACGGAATACCAATGCCTATATGCGTATTCAACCGTAAAGGCTGATACTGTGTCAATACACCAACCGTATCGACACCGGAATTAATACAATTGCTGAGCGGAAAATCAATGATACGATACTTTCCGCCAAAAGAAACTGCCGGTTTGGCCACCTTTGATGTAAGCACACCCAGACGACTTCCCTGACCGCCTGCCAGTAACATGGCAATCATCTCTTTTTTAATCATGTCATCACCTCTTACCAGTAAATTTTAATGAAGCGCTTGAACCCAAACTGTCAAAGGAAAAATCACCCTTTTTGGAACGTTCAAATGAATTAGGAATATTATACCATATATCATTTTAAAAGTGAATATTTTTTACAAAGGGAATCCATGTTTTTCCTTTTTTTCTGTTATTTTTTTACAAAAATTATGGCAATTCTTTACACAAACTTCTATTTTTTAACAACATTATGTGTTTATGGCCCCCTTTCTTTCCACATTTTGTAAAAAACCCTGCCCTGTCCTTGAACTCCTTTTAGAGATTCAGTATAATTGTAATGAATGGAGTTCTGAACATTTGCACATAATGTATTCTATTAAGGAAAGGATCTATTCTTATGTATCAGATTGATTTTTCAACCCCCGTACATGTTTATTTCATTGGAATCGGCGGCATCAGCATGAGCGGCCTTGCAGAAATTCTTTTGGAGAAGCATTTTAAGGTCAGCGGCTCCGACGCAAAGCAGTCGGCGCTTACCGATATGCTGAACAAAAGGGGTGCACATATTTTCATTGGACAAAAGAAGGAAAACATTACAAGGGATATCGATGTTGTGGTATACACCAGTGCCATCCATCCGGACAATCCGGAATTTATTGCCATGCAGGAGCTTTCCATCCCGGCACTTACAAGAGCAGAGCTGTTAGGTGAAATCATGCGCAACTATGAATTACCGGTTGCCATCAGCGGTACTCACGGAAAGACCACAACCACTTCCATGGTTTCCGAAATCCTGCTGCAGGCAGATACCGATCCTACCCTTTCCATCGGTGGAATTTTAAAGAGTATCGGCGGCAACATCCGTGTCGGCCATTCTCCATATTTTGTAACCGAGGCCTGTGAATACACCAACAGCTTTTTAAGCTTTTTCCCGAAAATCGGGATTATACTTAATATAGAAGAAGATCATCTTGATTTCTTCAAGGATATCCAGGATATCCGCTCCTCCTTCCGCCGTTTTGATAATTTTGTGCCGCGGTTAAAGTTGCAGTAATATCTTGATTTCTTCAAGGATATCCAGGATATCCGCTCCTCCTTCCGCCGTTTTGCAGCCCTTCTCCCGGCAGACGGAACACTGATTATCAACAAAACCATTCCTGATGTGGAAGAAATTTACGAAGGGCTTCCCTGCCGCGTCATCACCTTCGGAAGCGAAGATGCTGATTATTCTGTTTTCCGGATCTCCTATGATGACAAAGGCTGTGCGGAATTTGAACTGCAAAGCACGGACAGGACACCTTATACGTTTAAACTCAGCGTACCGGGTGAGCACAATATTTACAATGCACTTGCTGCCATCGCACTTGCCGATCTGTTTGCAATTCCCCGTGAGCAGACGTCTCAGGCACTTGCCGGTTTCCACGGTACTGACCGTCGATTTGAATACAAGGGTTGTCTCAATGGTTTTACTATAATTGATGATTATGCACATCATCCTTCAGAAATTACTGCAACTTTAACCGCGGCACAAAATTATCCCCACAAAAAGCTCTGGGTTGTTTTCCAACCGCATACCTACACCCGTACGAAGGCATTCCTTGGTGACTTTGCCAAGGCACTTTCCGTGGCAGATGAAGTAATTCTTGCAGATATTTATGCAGCCCGTGAGACCGATACCCTTGGAATCAGCTCCGAAACCCTGAGGGAAGAAATACTTCCACTCAATCCGAACTGCCATTATTTCGGAAGCTTTTCTGAAATCGAAAAATTTATTTTAGAAAATTGTGCACCGGGAGACTTGTTGATAACTATGGGCGCCGGAGATGTTGTAAACATTGGAGAAGAACTTCTCTCCAGATAATTGTCCACATCATCCACATATTTTTATGAATTTTTTCTTAAAAATATGTGGATATTTTTTCCTTTGTTTTGATGGATTTTATCCACTTTTATTATTTATATCCACATTGTCCACACTGTCCACAAATGCCCGAAAGCCTTGTAAATACTGGATTCTTCAGCATTTTTGCTATTTCCATTTTAAAAAGCATGTGCTATAATTCATTTTGCTTATTTAGTTTGAATGAATGTTAAGGTTGGTGAATTTGATATGGCTCAGTTTAAGGTGTATCAGGAGAATTATTCTGATGTTACTGTGGTATCCAATATTTTTATTGATGAGTATATGAAAGAGGCGAACGATGCCCAGCTCAAGGTATATTTATATCTTCTCCGCACCATGAGCGCGCACCTTCCGACAAGCGTGTCGGATATTGCAGATCAGTTTAACCATACCGAAAAGGATGTTATACGTGCATTAAAATACTGGGAAAAGAACCATCTGCTCGCTTTGGAATATGACGACGCCAAAACGCTTACCGCGATCCGTCTGCTCGATGTTACAAAGAAAGCTTCCGGCGAGTCTGCCCCTCTTGCACCGGTGGTATCACTTTCCGCCGCACGTAAAGAAACGCAGCGCCCCTTACCGGCTGTTACAGAGGCAGAAACACCGGCTCCCAATCCTTATGAGAAACCGGCTTATACGCTCGACCAGATACGGGAATTTAAAGAAAAAGAAGATACCTCCCAGATTCTTTTTGTGGTGGAGCAGTACATCGGAAAGCCTCTGACGCCAACCGAAATGAAAACAATTCTGTTCTTTACGGACAGGCTGCACTTTTCCGAGGATCTGATTGACTATCTCATCCAATACTGCGTAGAAAAAGGAAAGAAGGATTTCCGTTACATAGAAAAGGTAGCCGTCAGTTGGGCAGAGGAAGGCATCACAACTTCCAAACAGGCTGCACGCGCTGCTAAAAAGTATGATAAAACTGTCTATGATATTATGAAAGCCTTAGGCAAGTCCAGCAATCCGACAAAGGCAGAAGCCGATTATGTCATCAAATGGACGAAGGATTTCAGCTTTACACAGGATATTATTTTAGAGGCCTGCGAACGGACGGTCATGGCTACGGACAAGCACCGCTTTGAGTATGCTGACAGCATCTTAAATAACTGGCACAAGAATAAGGTTCACCACAAGGCCGACATCCTTAAGCTCGACGATGCCTATAACCAAAGCCGCCAGACTTCCGTAAAGCCTGTGAGAAATACTGCCGCTTCTTTCAACCAGATGATGCGAAGCACCTATGACTTTGATGCTCTGGAAAAAGAGATCATCAGTAACTAATTTTTTGAGGGAGATTTTATCGTGGCACTCAGTAATACACAATACCAGTCCATCATTCATGGATACGAAGTGACGCAGTTAAACAATCACCGCATTATGGAGGACCGCCTGCAGGAGGTCTGTTCCTATGTAGAAGGTTTTAAAGAGCTCTCCGATGAGATTGCATCGGTGTCTGTTTCCCAGGGACGGAAGCTGTTAGAGGGTGATGAATCCGCGCTTACAGGTCTTCAACAGACCATCCGCCAGCTTTCTGCAAAAAAGCTGGAGCTTTTAGTAAATGCCGGATATCCGGTTGATTACCTTGCTCCTGTTTATACCTGTCAGGACTGCCGGGACACCGGCTATCTGCCGAACCGGGAAAAGTGTCACTGCTTCAAACAGGCAGTTATCCGTCTGCTTTATGAACAGTCCGGATTAGAGAAGTCTCTATCTACTGAGAATTTTGATCATTTATCTTATGACTACTATGAAGGGGAAGCTTTAGAGTGTTTCCGCCGTACCGTAGACATCAGCAAAAAATTTATAGAAACTTTTGATTCAGACTATCATAATCTGTTTTTTTATGGTACAGTAGGTACGGGCAAATCCTTCCTATCCAGTTGTATTGCCCGCGAGTTACTGGAAAGTGAACATTCTGTGGTATATATGAGTGCCATTCATCTTTTCGAAATACTTTCCAAGAGTATGTTTGATTACAAAAATAAAGAAGACCTTGTTACCTATAATAAGGAACTCTTTGATTGCGATTTATTAATCATCGACGATCTTGGCACCGAGTATCCTACCAATGTGATCTCTTCTGTGTTCTTTTCCTTATTAAACGGAAGAAATATGGCACAGAAATCGACAATTATATCTACCAATCTTTCTTTTGAAGATGTGTCGAACCGTTATTCGGACCGCTCATTTTCAAGGATTATGCAAAACTATATTATATGTAAATTTACGGGGCCGGACATCCGGATTATTCAAAAAACTGCAAAGTAGAAAGTGAGGTACCTTCATGGCACAGCGTGAAGAAACGAGAAATCTTGAAACAATTCCAGTTGGTTCTTTGGGAATCATTCCTTTGGAGGGATGCAAATCCCTTGGAGAAAAAGTGGATCATTATCTGGTAAAATGGCGTACCATCCGTGAAAGTGAGCACAAGGAAAGTCTTGCATTTGCAGGCTATCAGCGTGATTCCTATCTTCTGAAAGCGAAGGTTCCGCGTTTTGGTTCCGGAGAAGCCAAGGGAATTATTCTGGAGTCTGTCCGTGGTACCGATCTTTATCTTCTGGTTGATGTTGCAAACTACAGCCTGACCTATTCTCTGTGCGGCAGAGAAAATCATATGTCACCGGACGATCATTATCAGGATCTGAAGCGTATCATTGCAGCTGTTGGCGGAAAGGCCAGACGAATCACCGTTATCATGCCGTTCCTTTATGAAAGCAGACAGCATAAGCGTACTTCCCGTGAATCCTTGGACTGTGCCATCGCACTGCAGGAG
The DNA here is from genome assembly GCA_900553305.1 of uncultured Lachnospiraceae bacterium. Taxonomy (GTDB): domain Bacteria; phylum Bacillota; class Clostridia; order Lachnospirales; family Lachnospiraceae; genus Suilimivivens. Next base: position 974 of record USDI01000119.1, on the reverse strand, counting down.
CTTGTAAGCATGGGTGTTGACAACATCATCACCTTTGATGCACATGATCCGCGTGTCCAGAATGCGATCCCTCTGCATGGTTTTGAAACAGTTCAGCCGACCTATCAGTTTATTAAGAGTCTTCTGAAGCATGTGAAAGATCTTAAGATTGATTCCGATCATATGATGGTAATCAGCCCAGATGAAGGCGGTATGGGACGTGCTATTTATATGGCAAATGTACTGGGACTTGACATGGGTATGTTCTATAAGCGCAGGGACTATACCAGAATTGTTGACGGACGTAATCCGATCGTTGCGCATGAATTCCTTGGCTCTTCCGTAGAGGGTAAGGATATGATCGTCATCGACGATATGATTTCCTCCGGTGAAAGTGTTCTGGAAGTAGCTGCCGGATTAAAGGAGCGAAAAGCAGGCAAGATTTTCATCTGTGCTACCTTCGGGTTGTTCACGAATGGCTTGGAGCGTTTTGATAAAGCTTATGAAAACGGTCTGATCGATGGCGTAATCACTACTAATCTGATCTATCAGACTCCGGAATTACTGAGCAGGGAGTGGTATATTGATTGTGATATGAGTAAGTATATTGCGTATCTGATCGATACCCTGAATCATGATACGTCCATCAGTGATCTGCTGAATCCGAATGAGCGTATTCAGAGTGTTGTGGCGAGATATAAGAATGGAGAGTTGAATTAAAGCCGGTTCGATTGTAAATGCATGGTTTGTGTTCGAACGTGTAGTTAATGATAAATCTGTATGGTTTAGTTAATGATAAATCCGGAAGGTCATCCTGGGAATCCTGTGGAACCTTCCGGTTTTTCTATTAATAACAGATCATGGCAATGGCTCTGTATGGAAGACGTACACAACCGCCTGCCAGAGAACATCCATGTTCTTGACAGGCTAACCCGTGCATCCTTGCACGGGTTTTGTTGTCTTCGATTGCCATGCCCTGTTATCTAAGAAAAACT
>USDI01000118.1 GCA_900553305.1 uncultured Lachnospiraceae bacterium | reverse complement strand
AAACAGGATTATGATTCGTTATCAGGATATGATGTCAGATGGAAAGGTCATGACAATATGAAGAAGGAAATCAATCGTTCGCAGCGTGTGCAACGGTTGAAAAAAATGATTTTGGGAGCCGTTGCCCTTGCAATTCTGATTCCGCTCGTTACCTGTATCGTACTTTCCGTACGTGTATTTCAGTTGAAAAGACAGGTTGCGGCATTGAAGGAACAGATTCCTGTGGAAGCCCCGGAGGAAGAGGATTCCGGCGTCTATGAGACAACAAAGGTCGAAGAGTCTGTGAGGGAAACAGAGACGGAAATTCAGGAAACGGAACCGGTAAGGACCGATTCTGAAAGTGACAGTGGGAGAAAGGTATATCTTACCTTTGATGACGGTCCGAGCAGTAATACAGATGAGATTCTTGATGTTTTAAAGGAATATGATGTGAAAGCCACGTTTTTTGTCGTGGGAAAGACGGATGAACGGTCTGTGAAGGCTTATCAGCGGATTGTAGACGAAGGGCATACTTTAGCGATGCACTCCTATAGTCATAAATATGATGAAATCTATGAGTCCAGAGAGGCTTTTGCAAAAGATCTGAACTCTTTGCAGGAATATTTGTATGAAATAACGGGTGTATGGCCACGTATCTACCGTTTCCCGGGAGGCAGCTCAAATACGGTGAGCAAGGTAGATATGCAGGAGCTGATTGAATATCTGACTGATATCGGAATTACTTATTTTGACTGGAATGTTGCATCGGGGGATGCCGTGTCACGCACCCTTCCGGCGGAAACGATTGTGAATAACTGTCTTTCCGGAATCGGGAAGCAGAAGGAGAGTGTGATCCTGATGCATGATGCTTCCAATAAGGGAACAACGGTAGAGGCGCTTCCGCAGATTATTGAAGCAATTCAGGAACGGGGAGATACCGGGATTTTACCAATTACGGATGAAACAGTGCCCGTACAGCATATTGCGGCGCCTGAGAAGTAATAACAAAAGCGAATGGAGGATTTGAAAATGGGTTTTTTCTCAGATTTAAAGGAAGATTTATCACAGGCAGTAAACGAACTGATTCCGGAAGACGGAGCTGAGGCAAAAGAGGCAGAAGCGGAAAACACGTCCGGTATGGAAGTACAGGAGGAAGAAAAGGAACCTCAGACTGTCAATAACTTCCATGCAGATTTAAGTGCAATGCTGGATCATGTGGATGACACAGAACCGGAAGAAGAGGAAGAAGAAGGGGTTTATGTAGCGCCTGTTGTTCCTGAAAAACCCGGTTTTGAACAGCGCTCCGCCAACAGAGTGGCAAATGATGAAGTTTCTGTTATTATGGACAGCATGATTATCAACGGTAATATTGCAACCGAAGGAGCCCTTGATATCCGCGGAAGCATTGTAGGAGACGTGGAAGCTTTAGGAAAGCTTAACATTACAGGAACGATCCAGGGAAATTCCCGTGCGGTTGAAGTATTTGCAGAAGGGGCGAAGATTACCGGTGAGATCCGCAGCAACGGAGCCATTAAGGTAGGACAGAGTTCCGTAATTATTGGTGATATTTATGCAACAAGTGCCGTAATTGCCGGAGCCATCAAGGGTGACATCGATGTCAAAGGACCGGTGATTCTGGATGCATCCGCGATCGTTATGGGCAACATCAAATCCAAATCCGTACAGATCAATAATGGTGCGGTCATCGAAGGTATGTGCTCTCAGTGCTATGCAGAGGTGAACCCGACCTCCTTCTTTGAAGAATTGAAAAAGATGTAATTTTTAAAGAAAATATAGAAAACGAGGACATGGTATGCAGCGTATTTTATTGAAATTAAGTGGGGAAGCGCTTGCCGGGGATAAGAAGACCGGCTTTGACGAAGCCACCGTAAGAGATGTTGCTTTACAGGTAAAGCAGTTGGCAGATCAGGGAATCCAGGTTGGAATCGTTACAGGAGGCGGTAACTTCTGGCGTGGAAGAACCAGCGAGAACATTGACCGTACCAAGGCAGACCAGATTGGTATGCTGGCAACGGTAATGAACTGTATTTATGTATCGGAAATCTTCCGCAGCGTTGGAATGAAGACAGCCGTTTTAACACCGTTTGAGTGTGGTTCCTTCACGAAGCTGTTCTCCAAGGACAGAGCCAACAAGTATTTTGAGCATGGCATGGTTGTATTCTTTGCAGGTGGAACCGGACATCCGTATTTCTCAACCGATACCGGAGTCGTTCTCCGTGCCATCGAAGTGGATGCGGAAGTGATCCTGCTTGCGAAATCCATCGACGGAGTCTATGACAGCGATCCGAAGCAGAATCCGGATGCGAAGAAATATGATGAGGTCACAATCGATGAAGTCATTGAGAAGAACCTGCAGGTTGTGGATATGACAGCATCCATTCTGGCTAGGGACAACAAGATGCCGATGTGGGTATTTGGCTTAAACGAGGAAAACAGCATTGTAAATACCATGAGTGGTAAATTTAATGGAACGAAAGTTCTGGTATAAGGGAGGCTATTATGGACGAGAGAATTCAGGTATATGATGATAAAATGAAGAAGACACTGGAGCATCTGGCAGCAGACTATCAGGGAATCCGTGCAGGACGTGCCAATCCCCATGTATTGGATAAGCTTCGTGTCGATTATTACGGAACACCGACTCCGATCCAGCAGGTTGGTAATATTACGGTTCCGGAAGCAAGAATGATTCAGATTGCACCGTGGGAAAAATCCCTGATTAAGGATATCGAGAAAGCAATCCTTTCTTCCGATATCGGAATCACGCCTTCCAACGATGGTGTGGTAATCCGTCTGGTATTCCCGGAGCTTACCGAGGAGCGTCGTAAGGATCTGGTTAAGGAAGTAAAGAAGAAAGCTGAAGAATGTAAGGTTGCAGTCCGCAACATTCGCCGTGACGGTAACGATGCATTCAAGAAGCTTGCAAAAGCAGAAATTTCCGAGGACGAGATCAAGGAACTGGAAGAGAATCTTCAGAAGATCACCGACAAGTACATCAAGGAAGTGGATGTAATGACGGAAGAGAAGTCAAAGGAAATTTTAACCGTTTAGTACAACCGTTCAAAATAAAGGGGGCAGGCGATTCATCGTGTCGCTCCCTTTTTTGAATATTATGTAACTATTCAGAGCCATGCAACAGCGGTTTTACGAATGGGGTTCTGAATAGTCACAGTATGATAAGGAGTGAGGATATGCCAGATTTACAGGATTTGAAGATGCCGCAGCATGTTGCGATCATACTGGACGGAAACGGACGTTGGGCCAGGAAAAAGGGAATGCCCCGTAATTACGGCCATGTGCAGGGAGCCAAGAATGTGGAGATCATCTGTGAGGCTGCATATAAGATGGGAATTCAGTATCTGACGGTATATGCATTCAGCACCGAAAACTGGAACCGCCCGAAGGATGAGGTGGAAGCGTTGATGAAGCTTCTGCGTAATTATATGAAGACCTGTCTGACAACAGCCAAAAAGAACCGGATGTGTGTCCGTGTGATCGGAGATAAAACCGGGCTTGATGACGATATCCGTAACCGGATTGCAGAACTTGAAGAGGCAACGAAGGACAATGACGGACTTCATTTTCAGATTGCACTCAATTATGGCGGCAGAGATGAAATTGTGCGTGCCGTAAAGAAGACCTGTGAGAAGGTGCAGGCAGGAGAACTTGAAATTGATGGCATTACCCAGGAGGTCTTTGGAGAAATGCTGGATACGCATGGACTGCCGGAGCCGGATCTGCTGATCCGTACCTGCAATGAGCAGCGGATTTCCAATTTCCTGTTGTGGCAGCTTGCTTATACGGAATTTTATTTCACCGAAGTGCCATGGCCTGATTTTTCGAGGGAAGAACTCATTAAGGCGGTGGAAGCATACAATCACAGAGACCGCAGATTCGGTCTCGTAAAGGAGGAGTAGGCATGTTTCGAACCAGAGTGATCAGTTCCGTTGTATTGGTAATTCTTGCACTGGTAACCATACTGGGAGGAGGATATCTTCTTGCGGCAACGTTATTGTTCTTAGCCCTTGTTGCTTACCGGGAATTGATGAAGGCCTGTAAGTTAGGTGGGGAAGGAAAGAAGTTTTCGGCACTTGAAATCAATGGTTACATAGGAATCCTTGCTTATTATCTGGTGATGGTATTCGTTCCGGACCGGATTTACCTGTTTCTGACTGTGGTATTAATCCTCATTGGATTTATGTTTATTTATGTATTTTCTTTTCCGAAATACCATTCCGATCAGATCATGAGCGCCTTTTTCTGCGTGGCCTATGCGCCGGTGATGCTGTCCTTTATTTATCTTGTGAGAGCACTTCCTTATGGCGTTTATACGGTGTGGATGATTTTCATCAGCTCCTGGATCTGCGATACCTGTGCGTATCTTACCGGAATCTGTATTGGTAAGCACAAGCTGGCACCGGTATTGAGCCCGAAGAAATCCATTGAAGGGGCGATCGGAGGAATCCTGGGTTCTGCCATTGTTGGTGCGTTATATGGGTATTTCGTTGTGGAAAGCGTGGTTGTGGAACAGAACATTACATGGGTATTTGTGGTAATCAGTGCGGTCGGCGCAGTGATCTCCCAGGTGGGCGATCTGGCAGCCTCTGCCATTAAGCGTAATCAGGAGATCAAGGATTACGGAAAGCTGATCCCCGGACATGGCGGTGTCATGGACCGGTTTGACAGTGTGATTTTTACCGCACCGATGATTTATTTCCTTACTCTGCTTTTAATCAGAGCATAGAACAGGAGGCACAGAATGAAGAAAATTGGTATTCTCGGGTCTACCGGTTCCATTGGAACCCAGACACTTGAGATTGTACGCAGTAATCCTGATCTGCAGGTCGTTGCACTGGCAGCAGGAAGCAATGTGAGCCTGATGGAGCAGCAGGTCCGGGAGTTTCATCCCCTGCTTGCCGTGATGGGTTCTGAGGAAGCTTCCGCAGATTTAAAGAGCCGGATTGCAGATACCGGAACAAAGGTATTGGCCGGAATGGAAGGAATGTTAGAGCTTGCAGTGCTTCCGCAGATGGAGGTATTGGTTACGGCGATTGTCGGCATGATCGGAATCCGGCCGACGATTGCAGCAATTAAAGCCGGAAAGACCATTGCACTTGCAAATAAAGAAACACTGGTGACCGCAGGACATATCATTATGCCGCTTGCCAAAGAAAAGGGAGTATCCATTCTTCCGGTAGACAGCGAACACAGTGCCATTTTTCAGTCGATGCATGGGGAAAACCGTGAGCGGGTAAGTAAGATTCTGCTGACGGCATCCGGTGGACCGTTCCGTGGAAAGAAGACGGAGGAATTACAGGATATTACGGTGGAGGATGCGTTAAAGCACCCGAACTGGTCGATGGGACGGAAGATTACCGTGGACTCTGCAACCCTTGTCAATAAAGGATTGGAAGTCATGGAGGCGAAATGGCTGTTTGACGTGGAGCCGGAGCAGATTCAGGTTGTGGTTCATCCGCAGAGCATCATTCATTCCATGGTAGAATATGTGGATGGCGGGATTATGGCACAGCTTGGCATGCCGGATATGAAGCTTCCGATCCAGTATGCGCTCTTTTATCCGGACCGCAGGCCGATGGATGGAAAGCGGGTAGATTTCTTTGCATTAAAGAGCATTTCCTTTGAAGAGCCGGATATTAAGACGTTCCGTGGACTGCAGCTTGCATATGATGCCATTGCGGCAGGTGGCAGCATGCCGACTGTATTTAATGCGGCAAACGAAAAGGCAGTAGGACTGTTCCTTGATAAGAAGATCCGTTTCCTTGCGATCTATGATCTGATTCAGGGAGCGATGGAGCAGCATAAGGTAATTTCAAATCCTACAGTGGATGAGATTCTGGAAGCGGAAGCACAGGCGCATGCGTATATTTCAGGGAAATTGTCATAGACTAAAACAGGATCAGTATTTGGAGGAAGTTCATTGATTGTTTCAATTATTTTGTTTATCATTATTTTCTGTGTGATTGTTGTTGCACATGAATTTGGACATTTTATAGTAGCCAAAAGCAATGGAATTCATGTCGTGGAATTCTTTGTGGGAATGGGACCGACATTAGTATCCTTTACGAAGGGAGATACGAAATATTCCATTAAGTTACTGCCACTTGGAGGCGCATGCGTTTTTGAGGGCGAGGATGGACTGAATACGAAGGAAGGAGAGGTATCTGAGGGGGCATTCCCGAATGCACCTGTGTGGACACGGTTTGCAACCGTCCTGGCAGGACCGGTGTTTAATTTCCTCTTAGCATATCTCCTGGCGGTGATTCTGGTTGCCAATACCGGAGTTCTGCTTCCGACAGTCACGACCGTTCAGGAAGGGAGTAACGCTGAAGCGGCAGGACTTGAGGTCGGGGACCGGATTATCAGGATGAATGGTAAAAAGATTCATCTGTATCAACAGGTGCTTTTGAATTCGCAGCTCAATGTGAAGGGGGAACCCTTTGAAATCGTATATGAACGTGACGGTGAGCAGCATACGGTGACAGTAACACCGACCTTCAATGAGGAGGCGAACCGTTATCTCATGGGAATTTCCACAGGAGAGTATCTGAAGTGTAATGCGCTGCAGAATTTCCAGTATGCCTTTTACATGATGAATTTTGAAGTGGAGATGACCTTTAAGAGTCTTGGCATGCTGGTGACCGGACAGCTTTCTTTAAATGATCTGTCGGGGCCTGTTGGAATTGTGAAGGTAGTGGATGACACCTATACGGAAGCGAAGGTATACGGGGCTTCTACGGTCATCCTGTCCATGATCGAGCTTGCACTGCTTCTTTCCGTGAATTTAGGGGTCATGAATTTAAAGCAAAAG
>USDI01000117.1 GCA_900553305.1 uncultured Lachnospiraceae bacterium | reverse complement strand
ATTTATTATTACTATAATATTGGTATTACTTACTCCTGCGTCTTATTAAAGCTTTCTATAAAACGATAAAAGGCGCGCACAGATTCATTGATAATCATTCCGGCCGCCCCCGGATTCTCTGCTTCATTAATAATACAAAAACTGTCATCCGAGATCCGGGCAGCCACGGTATCCTGCGGATTTGCCATCTGCAAAGCATCCGCGGTAAGCTGCACCATTTCCTCAACATCCTTCAGTCCGTAATTTTCATAAATGAACTGATACTTTGGTATATTGTAAACCGATACGGCAATCGCACGCTCCTTCCAGGCCGGGTACAGTTCATTCATCTTCTTCACCAGACCTTTCAGATTCAGGATTCCGGTAACCGGGTCCTGATACTGCATTTCTTCAAGGCTGTGCGACATATGCTCCTGCTGCATTCTGCTGATAATCAGACTGAACGCCAGATTCATCACCTTGGAAACACGGTGTATCTTACCTGCATCCTTCAATAACTCTTTCGACTTCACAATATAATATCCACATACATTATTTTCGACATAAATGGATTGGAACAGAAACATCACATCTTCCCTGACAGCCTCTTCCAGACGGGGATACATCTCTGCAGATTTATAAAGCGCATACCTCTGCCTGTCAAGATCCGTGTCCAGTGAAGAAATGACAATCATCTCCTCCGCAAATGGCTGCTTAGGATCTGTCTTTGTATTATTTCTGGTTGCTGTCAGGAAATCGCTGTTTAATGCGACCATAGAATTCGGAAGGATAAAGGAATTCAGTTTATTACCGATAATTCCCATATCAATGGTCTCAACGACACGTTCCACCTGCGAAAGAATAAACTCTTCATGAATGCGCGCATCCCACATGGCATCACTTAATTGATCTGCACATAACTGATAATCCGGGTGTGTCTGCTTCTGACATCCACAGGATTCCTGAATTGTCAATATATATTCCTCAAGATCCCGGTATGGCGGTTTCTTTTTTTCAAGGATATTAGTCAGCATTTCCCGGCATTTACCTGCCAGAACCGATGGTGTTCTCGTACAGGTAGACAGAGCCGGTCTGTGAAACTGATAACTTGACACACCATCAAAGCCGGTGACAATCATATCCTCCGGCACACGGATTCCGTGTCTTTTCAGCACCTTGCAGGCAGCCACCGCCATAGCATCATTCGCACAGATAATTGCCTCAGGCAGATCTCCGCTCTGAATCCAGTTTTCCACAGCCTGTTCTGCAGGTCCATACCAGTATTCTCCATAGGCAACTTTAGCAGTCTGCGGATCAATACCGCATTCCCGCAATGTTTCCCGGAAAATCTTTTCACGGTACATCGAGTTGCTCTCCCCCATGCTTCCTGACAGAAAATACAGCTTTCGTTTCTGATGAACCCTGATGACATGTTCAATCAGCTGGCTGAAAGCATCCTCATAAGAAGGAACAATAGAATAACAGCCCTCTGCTTTCATATTCAGCAGAATGACCGGAATCTGTCTTTCCTTCGATTTTGCAATGAGGTCATTGATTACCTGCTGGTCATTGATCGTATCTGCTTTGATGACCACGGCATCGATCAGATCATAATTGATCAACTGATAAACCGATTTCGCTCCTTCATCATAGATGTCCTGATTATATAAATCCGAAAAGCTGTTAAAAAGCAGCAGACGATAATCAGACCCTTTAACGGTCTGATAAAGCGCATCAATCAGTTCATAGGTGATTTCATCCTGGATCTTGGTTAAGCAAACCGCTACCAGTTTATATCCGTTCAGCATTTTCTACCCCTTCCTCATAGGAAAACTCTTCCAATTACATTCTAGTCGAAAATAAAGCAAGGCGCAAGAGCTTTCCTCCTGCGCCTTTATAAATTACCACATTTTTATAATTTTTCTATCAAATGATAACTTATTTTGTAGAAGATAAAATCAAACTCATATTTCCCTGGAAATCAACCGTTCCGATTCCCGCCGGAAGAATGAAATGATCTCCCTTACGGATCATCTGTCCATTCACAAGACCTTCTCCTTCAATGACACTTACATTCATAAACGGATGCGTCTGTTCCACGGAAACAGGCTTTGTCACATCCAGCTTCCATACGGTGTAGTAAGAGCAGTGAATCAGCTCATTCATCTGATTCTCCGGCAGATCCCCTACATACTTCACACTGTCTTCGGCAGATGCCGCAGGAACATTAATGACATCAATGCTCTGCTGCACATGTAACTGACGCGGCCTGCCGTTCTGCAGACGGTCATAATCGTAAACACGATAGGTAATATCACTGTTCTGCTGTGTTTCTAAGATCAGGCAGCCACTGGTAATTGCATGTACGGTTCCCGGATTGATCTGGATGAAATCGCCCTTCTTAACAGGAACACGACGGATAAACTCATCCCACTTACCTTCTGAAATCATCTCCGTAAGCTCTTCCTTCGTCTTCGCATTGTGTCCAACCACAAGCTCTGCGCCCTCCGGACAGTCCAGAATATACCAGCATTCGGTCTTTCCTAAGGATCCATTCTCATGAACCTGTGCGTAGGCATCATCCGGATGTACCTGGATACTTAAGTTATCCTTTGCATCAATAATCTTAATCAGCAGCGGAAAGCGGTCTCCTTCTTCGTTGCCAAAAAGGTATGGATCTTCCTTCCATAACCGGGAGAGTGTCTTTCCTTTGAAGAGACCTTCCTTTACGACACAGTCTCCGTTCTGATGAGCGCCGATTGCCCAGCATTCTCCGGTATCGTCCCCCGGAATATCATATCCAAAGAGGCTTCTTAAACGATTCCCTCCCCAGATCATTTCCTTGAATACCGGCTCTAAGAACAGAATCGGTCTCTGCTTTGTATTAATGGATAAAATTGCTCCATTCGTTTCAATCACCTTCTGATACCAGAATGCAGAATCCTTTACGATTCGCTTCTGGGTTGCAAAATCCACATGGACAATACCAAACCGCTCGGTATATCCCTTATCCCATTCAAAATTATCTAAGAATGTCCATAAGAAGTAACCACGGACATCCACGCCTTCGTCATTTGCCTTCTGCAATGCAGAAATGTACATGTCGAGGAAGTTCTGACGGTTCGGATCGTGTACTCTGCCATCAAGGGAAACATCATCATGGCAGGACATGCCGTTTTCGGTTACAAACAACGGAAGCTTGTAACGGTCATAAATAAATTTCACGCCCCAGTAGAAGCAGTCCGGTGTAACCGGCCAGTTGGCTGCGGTCTTCGGGAAGCCTTCCGGTCTTTCGGGGAATTCAATTTCTCCGTTTTCGCCCGCTTTTACAAAGTAACCATTGTAAATATTCTGTCCCATGAAATCCAGCGGCTGGGAAATCAGCTTCATATCCTCATCGGTGATTTCCGGCAGATACTCTGCAAACTTCTCCAATCCTTCTTCCGGATATTTTCCTAAGAATACCGGATCATTAAACCATGCCACATTCCAGGTCCAGTTATCCATCGGCTGATAGAAGCCAAACAGTACCTTTCTTGCTGCTTCCACATCCTCCGGCTTATTGCTTACCGGGTATGCCATACCACAGGTCGGTGCATAACCAACCTTGATCGGACGACTGGCATATTTACGAAGATTAATGACGGCCTGTCCGTGTGCGCGCAGTGCATTGTGTGCAATCTGAAACACATCCTTATACGGAAGATGTAGGCCCGGCGCATGCCATCCGGACATATGTCCGATTCCAACGAAGCATTCCGGCTCATTTAATGTAATGAAATTCTCGCAGATATCAGAAAAGCTCTCTGTAACAACCTTAGCATATTCTCCAAACCACTGAATGACCTCCTCATTCAGCCAGCCGCCCTTGTCCTGTAATGCCTGGGGAAATTCCCAGTGATACATGGTGAGATACGGCTCAATGCCATTCTTCTTCATTTCCAGAATCATATCCCGGTATAAGGCAACGGCCTTTTCATTGACCCTGCCGGTTCCTTCCGGAATCAGTCTTGCCCAGCTGATCGAAAAGCGGTAAGCCTTAATTCCCATCAGCCTCATTAAAGCAAAGTCATCTTTGTAGCGGTGCATGTGGTCGCATGCGACCTCTGCTCCATAGCCATCCTTCGTGCCACCCTCAGCAATGAACTTATCCCAGATCATTGCTCCGGCACCGTCATTGGCGTCTCTTCCTTCAATCTGATAGGCGCTGCTTGCAACACCCCAGACAAAATCATCACGAAACATAATTTCATTTCCTTTCCCATGGTCATCCCACTTTATGTAACAGTTCAGCTTCGCTTAATCAATTTTAAATTTCTCAATGGATTTATCCAGCTCCAGTGCATCACTTCTAAGCATCTCAACTTCTTCTTTTAATGTCTGGACAACAGATACCTGTTCTCCCAAAGTAGCTGTAACCTCCTGTGTGGATGCAGCAACCTCTTCAGACACAGAAGCAATATTCTGCAGGGAATTTTCCACTTTATCCTTTTCAAGCATACTCTCTTCCAGTCTTTGTGTAATCAGACGGATACCCTCTACCAGCTCACCTACACAATCCTGAATCATTCCAAATACATTGACCGTCTCCTGCAGCGCTCTTGCCTGCTCATTGACCATGCTCTCCGCTTCTCTTGCTGATGCCGTTGTCTTATCCGCGGTCTCACCAATCTTCTTAACGATCTCATGAATTTTGTTACCGGATTCCTTAGACTGATCTGCCAGCTTACGGATTTCCTCCGCTACTACTGCAAAGCCTCTTCCGGCTTCTCCCGCTCTGGCTGCTTCTATGGATGCATTTAAGGAAAGCAGATTCGTCTGTCCGGCAATACTGTTAATTACATCAACAAAGCTCTTAATTTCCTCGGAATTCTTCTGTACAGCATCAATATCATTGACCAGCACTCTGGTTAATGATACGGTTGTATCTGACTTTCCGCTTAATTCCTGAACAATCACTCTTCCCTGTTCCACGGCTTCGATTGCCTTATCTGCAGTCTGTCCCATGTGTGAGGTTTTTTCCGTAACTGTCGTAATATTTTCAGAGAAGCTTATCATATTTTCATTGCTGCTCTCTGTATCCTCTGCCTGTCCCTGCACACCGCCTGCCACTTCATCCATGGCTCTTGCTATATCCTGCATGGAAGTATTAATGGCTCCGGTTTTGTCCGAAACATCCTCCGCAAGTCCGGTTACCTTACTGCCGAACTGCTTCATATCGCGCATTAATCCCCGCATACTCTCTATCATGGCATTGAGACTTCCGGTCAGCTCTTTAAACTCATCCTGTCTTTTTGTAGCAAAGTCCTGGGTTAAATCCCCCTGTGCTACCTTGGCAAGACCTCCGCTCATTTCCCTTACTGTCTTACTGATACCGGTGGAAATCACAAATCCGGTCACAAGCGCCGCACCTGCTGCCAGAATTACCATGAAGATCGTAATATACTTAATACTTCCCACCTGTCCGAGCACGTTGCTTTGAGGTATCAGGGTACAGATCATGGCTTTGGTGTTTCCTACGGGTGTATAAATATATACATATTTTTTACCATCAATCTTGACATCCATGTAGCCGGCTTCTTCTGCTTCCTTCGTACTTTCATAGAAGTCGCTTCCTACAAACCACTGCTTTACGGCTGCAGCTTCGTCTTCCTCAGCTGATGCGGCCTTCTCCCCATCTGCTTCTGCAGGATTATCTGTCTTCTGCTCAAAAGCCACTTCTCTTCCGTCATAGGTTACAAGTGCCTTCACGCTGCCCTTGCCAAAATCCATTTCTCCCAGCATCTTCTCTGCTACGGATATATCCAGTGACATAACCAGATAAGCATCTGACTTTGAAAGTTTCTGATAATAAACCATGGCATATTTTTCCTGTTTGCTCTGCATATTATCATCCAGATAAGTCTGATAACCCATCCATCTGTTTCTCTGGGTGCTATTGGCTACAAAATACTGTCCTTCGGCTGTATTACTGAAATCTGCCATAGGTGTTTCCGTCATACCGCCGGATAAAGTGGAAAGGTATGCACCTGCCTCGGGAATAACCGTACAACTGTAAATATTCTTGTTTGTAGACTTGGCATTACCAATATCGGATTTCGCACTACGGAAGGTCTCCAATGCTTTGGATTCCTGTTTTCCATAATACTTATCATAATAATCGCCCACGTCACTGTTCGTAATCATCTCGAGAGCTTTATTTGAAATATTGGTACAAACCAGATTAAAATAATCACCTACTGCCGATACGGTAGATTGTGCAGACTCTTTATATTTGTCTACAATACCGGAGGAGGCCGTATGATAGGACACAACGCCCAATGTGATCATCAATACAACCGGCACCATAAACGCTACAAGCAGTGTGCCGAGAATACTCTTTTTGTTTGATCCACGCAAATTCTTCAGACCGGCAAGCATTTCTTTGAAATCCGGTCTGGCAGCTTCCTTCTTCTGTTTCTTCACCTTGGCTGTTTTCGGTAACTTAGGTAATTTCGGTAACTTAATCTTTTTTTCTTTTTTTGATGCCATACCCACTCCCCCTTTGGTTATTTAGAACCGATCACAGATACCAGATAGAATGGTACCTGATCGTCTTCATGGTTTTCGATAATACGGATCTGTACATGATGCTTCTTAAGTCCGGTATGCCGGGTTATTGTCTGGATAAACAGGCAGTCACCCCAGTCTTCACCGAAGTTTCCATCAAGAACGGTTCTTGTGCTTTCGTCTCCATCCACAATAACCTCTGCAACCGGCGTCGGCCTGTGGATCGTTTTACGATACTGGATCGCAATTCCCGTTGCTTCAATATCAAAGGTGATCTCATCTCCTACATTGGAAGCAATAAATCCTCCACTGAAAATATCCAGAAACTCCTTCTTCTTACCGG
>USDI01000116.1 GCA_900553305.1 uncultured Lachnospiraceae bacterium | reverse complement strand
CTCCTCAAGAGACCATTTTGGGGGTTTTGTAATGAACTGAACCATTCCAAAAGAAAATACCAGTATCAGAACACCCATGATTACTGCAATAATCAGTAACGCAATTCCAATTTTCATTTGTTTTCCCCGTTTTCTGTCTGTTTATTTTCTACTTAACCAGTCCCCTTCAAGAACATATTTATAAGAAGTCAGTTCTTTCAGTCCCATTGGCCCTCTGGCATGAAGCTTTTGTGTACTGATTCCGATTTCCGCCCCAAGTCCGAACTCAAAACCATCGGTAAATCTTGTGGAAGCATTCAGATAAACACAAGCGGCATCCACTTCATTTAAGAATTTTTCCGCATTTTCTTTATTGTTCGTAAGAATTGCTTCGGAATGTCTGGTATTGTATTTGTTAATATGGGCAATTGCCTCATCCACGTTTGCTACTGTTTTCATGGAAATGATGAGATCTAAGTATTCGGTTCCGTAATCTGCCTCGGTTGCTGGCACGCAGGAAATACAGGACCGGACAGCTTCGTCTCCACGGATCTCCACATTCTTTTCGTATAAGGCTTTTGCAAGCTCTGGCAGCAGACGATCCTTGATCTTTTCATGGATCACCAGAGATTCACAGGCATTGCATACTCCGATCCGCTGGGTCTTCGCATTCAGGATAATCGGTATTGCCTTCTCTACATCGGCGCTTTCATCTACAAAAATATGGCAGTTTCCGGTTCCTGTCTCAATAACCGGAATCAGACTGTTCTCTACCACATTCCGTATGAGTCCTGCACCGCCTCTTGGAATCAGCAGATCCACATACTGCTTCATCTTCATAAATTCATTGACCACACTACGGTCCGTGGATTCAATGAGCTGGATCACATATGGATCTGCGCCCGATCCGGTCACCGCTTCCTGAATCACTTTCGTAATCGCCATATTGGACTGGATCGCATCGCTTCCACCCTTTAAGATCACGGCACTGCCGCTTTTGAAGCACAGCCCGAACGCATCTGCCGTCACATTGGGTCTTGATTCATAAATGATTCCAATGACTCCCATGGGAACTCTCTTCTTCACAATATGAAGTCCGTTCTCCGCTTCGTAGTCATCTAAAATTTCTCCCACCGGATCCGGCAGATTTACAATCTGACGTATTCCCTCTGCCATACCGGCGATCCGCTCCTTCGTAAGCCGCAGCCGATCTAACAGCCCGGAATTCATCTGGTTTGCAATTCCACGATCCAGATCCTTATGATTTTCCAAAAGAAGATACTCCGTGTTCCGGATTAATGCATCCGCAACCGCTTCAAGCACCTCATTTTTCTTTTCTGTCGTCATGCGCTGCAGTTCGAATTTCGCCTGCACGGCACGTTCTCCTAAAAGTGTCAGCTCTTCCATTGCCATTCTCCATTCCAGTCTCTATCTGCTTATAATTAACACCATTTCGATCTTTTCATTCTATGTCCTTTACTCTTTAAAGTAACAACCCGATTCCGTAATCAGTGCATTCATCCGGTAATCATGTGCCTGTATGGGAATCGCAGGCGCTACCTGGCAGTCAAAAGCTAATCCTGCTCCATACATTTGAGGCACAAGCTTCATAAACCGGTCGTAAAAGCCCTTTCCGTATCCCATGCGGTTACATTTCCGGTCAAACACGGAGCCCGGAAGCACCATGATACAGTTCTTTCCATCCGGCTTCTGTACAGAGAATTCTATCATTCCCTCTTTCGGTTCCAGAATCCCCTGATATCCGCTTTCCACATCCTCCATCGAGATGATTTCATAAAACCGGATATCCATTCCGCAGACCTTCGGAACGAAAACTCTCTTCTCCTTCTGTTGAAGCAGTTCTTCCACGAAGGGAAGCGTCTCTACCTCACTCCGGTAATTCAGGTAAATCAGCACTTCCTCTGCCTTTTGAAACTCCGGGAGTTTTTTCAGATTCTGTAATACCTGAATACTCTTTTCCTTCCGTTCCCGCACAGACAGATCATTTCTTCTTTGCAGATAACGGTTTCGCAGTTCCTGTTTTGTCATAACGATGCTTTGGTTCATTGCGTTACACCTCCTCCTGAAGTGCTCTGGCCAGTTGTTCTGCTACAAAAATTCCATCCATCGCGGCGGATGTGATTCCGCCCGCATATCCGGCTCCCTCTCCACAGGGGTATAGCCCCTCTGCTGAAATGGATTGTGCCGATTCATTACGGAGAATCCGTACCGGGGAAGAGGTCCTGCTTTCAATTCCTTCTACAAAAACCTCATCTCCATTGAAGCCGCGGATTTTCCTTCCAAACGCTTCCATACCTTCTACGAATGCACGGTTCAGGGCATCCGGAAGGATCTCATGCACCGGTGCTTCCGTCCATTGTCCCTTGATACAGGGCGTGAACTTTTCCATCCCGATTATCTCTGCCCCATCCGGAGCTTCCTGTGCTTTTGTTCTCAAAATCGCACGTTTAAAGCTTCCGTAGCGTTCCACCGGGACTTTTCCGTTCCCGATCTGATAAGCCTTTTCTTCCAGCTTACGCTGAAACGCCACCCCGCTTAACGGATCCTTAGAATCCCCATAATCCTCCGGGATAATTGTGATAATCACGGCACTGTTTGCATTGGCGCTGTTTCTTCCACTGTAGCTCATGCCGTTCACCGCAAGCCTTCTCTCTTCTGAAGAAGCATTCACGACGTATCCTCCCGGACACATACAGAAGGTATAAACACCTCGTTTTTCACTCGTCTCTGCCGTCAGCTTGTAGATGGCATTGCCAAGTGCTCCTGCTTCTTTTTTACCATATTGTGACAAATTAATCAATTCCTGTGGATGTTCCACACGCATTCCTATGGCAAAAGGCTTCGCCTTCATCGCAACCTTCTGCTTATGAAGCATGGAAAACGTATCTCTTGCACTGTGTCCCAAGGCAAGCACCACATGCTCTGCCGGAAGCTCTTCTTCTCCATTTAAAACAAGTCCCTTTATCCTGTCCCCTGCAATCAAAAGATCCGTCACCCTGGTTTCGAACCTTACTTCACCGCCCAGTGCAATAATTTCTTCCCGCATGGAGCGGACAATTTTTTTCAGTATATCCGTGCCGATATGCGGCTTATAATCATATAAAATTTCCTCCGGTGCGCCATGCTTTACAAAGATCCGCAAAACCTCTTTATTGCGGCCGTATTTATCCTTAATGAGGGTATTCAGCTTTCCATCTGAAAAGGTTCCGGCACCGCCCTCTCCAAACTGCACATTGGACTCTGTATTTAAGTGTCCCGTCTCCCAGAAGGCTTCCACATCCCGGCTTCTATCCTCCACGCACTTTCCACGCTCCAAAAGTATCGGCCGGAATCCGGCTTTGGCAAGCACATAACCACAGAACAGTCCGGCAGGTCCCATCCCCACAATCACAGGACGCACCTTTCCCTCATACTGTTTTACCGGGAATTCATACTTCACCGGTTCGATCTTCTGAATCCGGTTGTTATGGCATCGCCTTAAAAGTTTACTCTCTTCCTTTTCCGGAACGGACACATCAACCACATACACATAAAAAAGCTGCGGCTTTTTCCGTGCATCCAGGGAACGCTTCACAATCTCCACGTCCATCGGTCCTTTATACTTTAAAAGTTCCTGCACCTTCTTATGAAGCGCATCTGATGTATGCTCCACGGGCAGTTTTACCTGATTGATCCGTATCATCTGTTTAACCTCTTATCGATTTTCCTGCAATCGTACCTGTTGCAAACGCCCAATGAAGATTGTAGCCGCCACAGATCCCATCCACATCCAGAAGTTCTCCGGTTACAAAAAGCCCCGGATACTTCTTTACCTGCATCTGCCCGTCCACCTCTTCGATGTCCAGACCGCCTGCACAGACCTGTGCATTCAAAAACGGATTCGTATCTGTTATATGTACTTCATAATTCTTATAAAGCCCTGCAAGCTGTCTGATCTCTTTCTTTTGCAGAGATCCGCTTTTCCGTGATCCTGCAATCTGACACTTTTTAAGCAATACCAGGTTAAGCTTCTTATTCAAAAAGCCCGTCAGCAGTTCATCCACACTCTGTTCTTTCCGTACTTTCTGCTGTTCAAGCAGGTAATTCACAATTTCATCATAAGAATATTCCGGTGCAAAATCAATCTGTATCGTTACAGACTTACATTCCTTTACGGCATAGGCTGCCATGCGGCTTAACTGAAATACCGGAATCCCCGATATGCCATAATCGGTAAGCTGCAATTCCCCCTGCTCGCTTCCCTGCAATATTCCATCAACAAAAAGTCGTAAGGAGGCCTGACAGCGGACACCCGACATTGCTTTCCGTTCTTTGTCATCCGTCTTTAATTGTACCAGTCCCGGTACAAGAGGATAGGTTTTTAATCCAAGCTTCTGTAATATTATGTATCCATCCATCCCGCCTTCTTTTAAAGAAGCCGGTCCTCCGCATGAAAGAATCACACGGTCTGCCTCATAGCTTCTTCCATCCGAAGCCTTTAGCAAATACCTCTGCTTCTTCAACGAAACGCACTCGGTAATCTGCACGCCTGTTTCCACCCGGATCTTCCGGCGTTCCAGTTCCATCCGCAGCACATCCAAAACTGCGGAAGCCTGTTCGGCATAAGGATATAAATAACCGTTCCTGCTGCGCACCTTTAACCCAAGGGAAGCAAAGAACGAAATCGTAGACTCTGTATCGTATCTTTTGAGAACCTGTTCCACAAAGGATCGGTTCCTGCTATAGTAACAATCCACACTTAAATTCTCATTTCCGAGATTGCATTTGCCGTTTCCTGTTGCGAGAATTTTCTTCCCGACCCGGTCATTCTTTTCAAGAACGATGACCTTATTATCCTTCGTTTTGGCCTGAATGGCTGCCACCATGCCGGAGGCTCCGCCGCCTACTATCCATATTTTATCCATTACCTCTCCTTAACTGGAATAGGATTCCAGAAAATTGTATAATTCCTTTTCATTTTCCACATATTTAATATGCAGAATCTCATCCCTTAGAGTATCTGGAAGCTCATCCACCTTGATGTCCGTAGAAAGATACACATTCTGTAAATCCTTCTGATAGACCACCACACAATGATTCTCGTTCACAAGATAGAACCCTTCTTCCTCTTCCTGTGCGGTATAGGTTTTGCGGATCACCACCCTTTGCGGAGAAAAGGAGTACAGCTCCATATACTGAAATCCCTGTTCCAGATCCTTAAGTGGCGGATTCTGGTTCCAGCTTCGGATTTCATTCGATAAATCTTCCCTGGTCATCCCGATATATTTATCCGGTGCGCTTTTGCTTTCTTCATTAAGAAGGCCGTTCACCGTATCAAATTTCTGCACTACAAATTCGGTATTGGCACTGATGATCTTCTTATCCACGACAGCAACCGGCTCTGCCACAATCGGCGTTTCCGTATCCTGTGGAGCCGGAGAAACAGTTTCATAACCGCCGGTTGATTCCCCCGGATAAAAATATTCCATTACTACCATGTTCGTTGCAAAGCCAATGGCAAACATCGTCAGCGGATATAGTATAAAAAGACTGATACATTTCAAAAGCTTCATAGTTCCCCCATGCCGTATTCCTACGATTTCTTTATAGTATCAGTCAATTTTTGTATTCTTATTCATCACCGGTCAGACCGGTTTAAGCATTTAATAAAAATGAATCAGCCTTCCCAACCTTAATAAAAGCTTTCCGAAGAGGCTGCTGTTCAATTCCTCTTCCTTCATATTTCTTGCTGCGAGCAACAGAATGACATAAACCAGAATACCAACAGCTACACAGACAATCGTTCCAACCACTCTTCCTGCTGCAGGCGTAAGGAAACGGTTAATCAGCATCGTAACCAAACCCGTTACCGCCGCAAGCACGGTCGGAATGGCAACGCCGCGAATCCAGTCCTGCCGGTACTGCATCTGACGGCTCACAAGTACAAAACCTGCAGCCGCAAGTAACAAATAAAAGATCATCTGTGAAAGAGCCGGTGCCAGAACACCTCCAACCCCTGCCGACAGCATAATCACCAGAAGAACCATCTGTAAAACCATGGCAATACCTGCAGTTACCGCTGCAAGCATATTCTGCTTCAAACGTAATAAAAGCAGGATAAACACATAACCTGATGCACCAAACAAAATTCCTATGCTGCCGGCCTGCATGGCTCCGGACATTTCGGCTCCGCTATCTCCAAGGAGAAGAATGGACAGATTCTCGGAAAGTACCGCCGATAAGATTGCAACCGGCAATAAAACGACCATCATGCGATGAAGCAGTATGCCAAGCTTTTCTCTTGCCATACGTGACTCTTCCCGTTCCTGATAATAGACTACACGCCGCACGGAAGAGTAAAATACCAGAAGCAGAACCAGGATCATTGCCTTAAGAAGCGCATTACAGCCTGCATAATACGAACCAAATGCCGAAACTGCCGTACTGTCTCCCTTATGAAGAAGGAAGAAAACAAATACACTTCCAAAGCCCGATAAGGCAAACGCAAGATAAAACAATGCATGAAATCCACCGGAACCCAGCAACGACCAGATTCTGGAAATACTGCTTTCACTGTTCTTAAGATATTCCCGTTCCCTGCTTCCATCCTTTTCAAGACTTCTACGGAATACAAAATATAAAATCAGCAGATACAACAGGCATAAAAGCGATGCAGCAACCAGTCCCGTTGAGACGCCGATTGCCCCATATACATACTGGAACCGTGCATTATGGAGAAGATCCGAAACCTTCCGTCCATAAAGCATAAAGCCCTCTGCACTGATCAGACCCACAATAAGAAACGCTGCAGTAAAAATAAAGTCGGCATGTACGCCGGGAGCCCGCATATGAAAGCCCTGAAAATAGCCCTGAAAAACACCTGCAAGAGCAAGAAACGGAAT
>USDI01000115.1 GCA_900553305.1 uncultured Lachnospiraceae bacterium | reverse complement strand
AATAATGACAAGCATCATCAGAACGGAGGCAAGCGTGGTAATCAGAATGCGTTTCCGTGAAGTAATTCCGTGGAAAATACTTCCTTCCTTAAGGAAATCCTCATCTGCCGGTTTCTTTTTGGGAGCAGAGGGAATTTCAGGCGGTTCCGGATTGATTTCTTCCGCAACGGTAGACAGGGTTTCTTCAATACTGTTTTGGATTTCAGGCTCAAAATCCGGAACAATCTGGATTTCCGCACCACATCGTTCACAGTAAAGATGTTCTTCCTTCATTTCATATCCGCATTGTGGACAAATCATTTCCGCACCTCCTTCCCTGATTCAATGTCAGAAGCCCGCTTCTGTATAGTAACTATTCAGAGCTCACACAGTTATGAAGCAGCATTGCAATCGTCATCGGTCCGACACCTCCCGGTACCGGTGTAATGGCTTCGCAAACCGGAAATACGGAATCGTAATCCACATCTCCGCAAATCTTGTTGTTCTCATCCCGGTTAATGCCGACATCAATGACAACCGCACCTTCTTTTACGTAGTCTGCATTTACCATCTTCGGCTTACCGATGGCAACAATCAGAATATCTGCCCGCTTGCAGACCTCTTTCAGGTTCTTTGTTCTCGAATGTGCAATGGTAACGGT
The DNA here is from genome assembly GCA_900553305.1 of uncultured Lachnospiraceae bacterium. Lineage (GTDB taxonomy): Bacteria > Bacillota > Clostridia > Lachnospirales > Lachnospiraceae > Suilimivivens. Next base: position 6,317 of record USDI01000115.1, on the reverse strand, counting down.
TGCGTTCTCACGAAGCATTAATAACGCCATCGGCTTTCCGACGATATTGCTTCTTCCTAAAATCACACATTCTCTGCCTTCGATTTCGATATTGCTTCTCTTTAAAAGTTCAATAATTCCGGCCGGGGTACAGGAAACAAAGCCCTTTTGACCAATGCAGAGTGCACCAACGCTCTGCGGATGAAAGCCATCGACATCCTTTAACGGAGAAATGGTCCGGATCACCAGATTTTCATCAATATGGGACGGCAGGGGAAGCTGCACTAAAATGCCGTTTACATCCTTCCGCTCATTCAGTTCTCCGATCAGATCAAGCAGTTCCTGCTGTGTGGTCTCTTCCGGAAGTTCATAGGATAATGACCGGATTCCAATATACTCACAGCCCTTTTTCTTATTTCTTACATAAACGGTGGACGCCGGGTTATCACCCACCTGTACAACGGCAAGGGTAATCTCGATTCCCTGCTCCTTTAACTGTGCCACCTTTTCCTTCAGTTCATCCTTTAACTGTGTGGATATTTCTTTTCCATTAATGATCTTTGCCATCTTCGTACTCCTTTAGAATAATCCTGTGATCTTTCCGTCTTCATTCACATCAATGTCAAATGCAGCCGGATGCTTCGGAAGTCCCGGCATCGTCATAACCGCTCCTGTCAGGACAACGACAAAGCCTGCTCCTGCAGAGACATACGCCTCTCTTACCTGTAAGGTAAATCCTTCCGGTCTTCCTAAGAGTTCCGGGTTATCGGACAGGGAATACTGGGTTTTTGCCATACATACCGGCATGTTTCCAAATCCCATGTCTTCAATTTTCTTTAACTGCTTTAACGCTGCCGGTGCATAACTTACGCCGTCTGCACCATAAATTTCCCTTGCAACGGTTTCAATCTTTTCCTTTAAGGAAGCTTCATCGTCATACAACGGTTTAAAGTGGCTTTCCTTGGTTTCTATGGATTTAATAACCTTTTCAGCAAGCTCGATACCGCCTTCCCCTCCATCGGTAAAGACCTTGGAAATGGCAAACTCACAGTTTCTCTCTTCACAGAACTGCTTTACCCATGCGGTTTCTGCTTCGGTATCGGTATAGAAGCTGTTTAAAGTAACGACTACCGGCACTCCGTACTTCTGGAGATTTTCGATGTGCTTTTCAAGGTTCACGATTCCCTTTTGCAGAGCGTCAAGGTTCTCCGTCTGAAGGTCTGCTTTTGCAACGCCGCCATTGTATTTAAGTGCACGGATTGTTGCAACGAGGACAACGACATCCGGTTTTAAGCCTGCCATACGGCACTTGATATCAAAGAACTTCTCAGCTCCGAGATCGGCGCCAAAGCCTGCTTCGGTGATACAGTAGTCTGCCATTTTTAAAGCGGCCTTCGTAGCCCTTACGGAGTTACAGCCATGTGCAATGTTCGCAAAAGGACCGCCATGGATCAGTACCGGATTGTGCTCTAAGGTCTGTACGAGATTGGGCTTTAATGCATCCTTAAGAAGGGCTGCCATCGCACCTACCGCCTGCAGATCACCTGCTGTAACCGGCTCTCCCTGATAGTTATAGGCAACCACAATACGGGAAAGGCGTTCCTTTAGGTCCTTCATATCATCTGCCAGACAAAGAATTGCCATGATTTCAGAAGCAACCGTAATCACGAAATGATCTTCCCTTACTGTTCCGTCTGCCTTTGCACCCAGTCCGACAACGATATTGCGCAACACACGGTCATTCATATCAAGACAGCGTTTCCAGGTCACCTGTCTTGGGTCAATCTGTAACTGGTTGCCCTGCTGGATATGGTTATCCAGTAACGCGGCAAGCAGATTATTTGCTGAAGTGATGGCATGAAAATCTCCGGTAAAGTGCAGATTGATCTCCTCCATCGGAACGACCTGTGCATAGCCGCCGCCGGCTGCACCGCCCTTGATTCCGAAGCATGGCCCCAGAGAAGGCTCCCGCAATGCAATGACTGCTTTCTTTCCCATCTGTCCGAAGGCCTGTCCGAGTCCCACACTGGTTGTCGTCTTTCCTTCTCCCGCCGGAGTCGGATTAATGGCCGTAACAAGGATCAGTTTACCGTCCGGACGTCCTTTTAGTTTTTGAAGGTATTCGTCGGAGAGCTTCGCCTTATACTTCCCGTATAATTCCAGATCATCTGTGGTAATTCCGAGTGTTTCCGCAACCGATGCAATCGGCTCCATTTTTGCTTCCTGTGCAATTTCAATATCTGTCTTCATCCCTCATAAGCCCTTTCTGTCTATAAGTATTCTTCTATGTACTGTTCAAACTGCTCCTGACTCATCAGTACCTTACGTGGCTTCGTTCCCTCTTCTTCGCCAACAACACCGGCTTCACACAGCTGATCCATAATTCGCGCCGCACGGTTAAAACCGATCTTAAACACGCGCTGTAACATACCGATGGATGCCTTATCCTTCTCAATAATGAACTGTGCCGCATCCACAAAATACTGATCCCGTTCATTACCGCCACCGGATCCGCCATGTCCGTCTCCGGAGGCAGCTCCCATGCTTTCCATCTTTTCCTGAATGTCCGAATCGTAAATATTACCAAGCTGCTGATTCTTTAAGAATCCCACAACATCCGAAACCTCCTTATCGGAAACAAATGCCCCCTGTACCCGGACAGGCTTCGTATAACCCTGTGGGTAAAACAACATATCTCCCTTACCCAAAAGCTTCTCTGCTCCATTCATATCAAGGATGGTTCTTGAATCGACACCACTGGATACGCTGAACGCAATACGGCTTGGCATATTCGCCTTAATTAAGCCCGTAATGACATCTACGGAAGGACGCTGTGTTGCAATGATCAGATGAATACCGGCAGCTCTGGCAAGCTGTGCCAGACGGCAGATGGATTCCTCCACCTCGCCCGGGCATACCATCATCAGATCGGCAAGCTCGTCCACGATAATCACGATCTGCGGCATCTTTTTCGGAGCCTGCGGATCACCCCTGGCAACCATATCTTCTACTTTCTTATTATATCCCTTAAGATCACGGACATTGAAATCTGCAAACTTCTGATAACGGTCTGTCATCTCTGCAACGCCCCACTGCAGGGCAGCGGATGCTTTCTTAGGATCGGTCACAACCGGAATCATCAGATGCGGGATTCCGTTATAAACGCTCAATTCCACCACCTTCGGATCCACCATGATCAATTTTACATCCGAAGGATCTGCCTTGTACAGAATGCTCATAATCAGAGTATTGATACATACCGACTTACCTGAGCCTGTTGCACCGGCAATCAGCATATGCGGCATCTTTGCAATGTCACTGACCACAACCCGTCCCGCAATATCCTTACCAACCGCAAACGCGATATTGGAAGGGAACTTCTTAAATTCATCGGTTTCAAGCAGTTCGCGTAACCCGACTGCCGTATTCTCTTTATTGGGAACCTCAATACCAATCGCCGCCTTACCGGGAATCGGTGCTTCAATACGAATGTCTGTAGCTGCAAGATTTAACTTGATATCATCGGCAAGTCCGACGATCTTGCTTACCTTAACGCCCTGCTCGGGCTGCAGCTCATAACGCGTTACGGCAGGTCCCTGACTGATGTCTGTAATCGTTACACGTACTCCGAAGGTCTGCAGGGTCTGCTGCAGACGCTGCGCAGTTTCACGAAGTTCATTCCCGGCATTCTTATTCTCCCTGCTCATGCTCTTCGCCAAGAGACTGATCGGCGGGAACTGATATTCCCTGGGACGTACCGGCTGGTTTCCTGGATTTCCCTGTGTCATACCCTGCGGTGCCTGTCCCGAAGCATGATTCTGTGTAGAACCTGTCTGTGCCTGCGAATCTGTCGTAAGCGGAATGCCAAACGGATCCTCTTTCGGAAGCTTCGCTGCCGGACGTGGTTTTACGGGTGCCGGTATATCCTCTTCTTCATAGGGGCTTACGATCTCTGAAATATCATCGCTCTGCCGCTCCTCAATTGCTCCGTTAATCCGGATTTTACTGAAATCAAAACCGCCAGACGGGTCTTCATGCGTAATCACCGGCTGAGCAGTTGCTGACTGTGTAACTACCGGCTGAGTAACCACCGGCTTCTGGTATGTATCTTCCGGTACGACCTCCTCTTCAATCTGTGTATGAGGTCTTTCCAGTTGTTCTTCAAAGTCGGACAGGTTAATCTCATGAATATCATCCCGTTCACGCATCACCGGTTCCTCATGGCGTTCTGCCGTAAGCGAGGTATCCAGCATGACACCGGTTACCTTTTTATCCATACGAAGGATCTTCTGATCCTCCTTTTGTTCTTCCCTGAGTCTTCGTTCCTCTTCTCTTCGCTTACGCAGCTCCTCTGCTTCCTCCCTGCGTTTCTGTGCACGCTCCCTGCGGTATGCGGCATCTTCCCTGGAACGCTCATAAACCTTCCGGCTTCCACTCTTAACGCCTTTCATAAACGACTTATCCGTAATTACAATCAACGCAATAATGGCAATCACCAAAAGACTCAGCACGGTTCCGGTCAGCCCTAAAAAACGATAGGCAAGATAAGCAAAGGAACCGCCCAAAATCCCACCGCCGTTGCGGTTTGCACTGCACGCCTCATAAATCCCCTTAAAATCGTAGGATACAGCTTCCTGTGGTGCTTTTGTAAATAATTCACACATCATACTGACAATCAGATACAAGCATACTGCCGCAATAATCTTCCTTGTGGCAATCATATTTCCGCTGTTAATCATGGCAAATGCTATGATCATAAACAGGAAAACCGGGATCAGATATGCGGTAAGTCCAAAGATGCCGAACATCACGCCACTGATCGCATTTCCCATCACACCGGCAATTCCAAAATTACATAAAAACAAAAAAACACACAACGCAAACAGGGCAATCAAAATCACTTCACTTTTGATTGCCACATCCATCGGCTCACTCTGACGCTGATTCCGGTTCCGGCTTTGGCCTGACGTGTTTGTTTTTCTGGTGCCATTGCTTTTTCTGGTGTTACTTTTCTTACTCTGTGCCATACTACATCCCTTTCAGCACTACATCTTGTGCTTACATAGTCTTAATTAGTATAGCATTTTTTCTTTTTGCTATCAATGAGAGAATGTAGTTTTTTCATGGCATCCCCGATTCCTCCGGTATCGTTAATAATTCCTTCTTCAACTGCTTCCTTACCCACCAGGATCGTCCCAACATCTTTTGTTAACATCTCGGTTTCCATCAGCAGCTCTTCAAAACGCGCCCTCGTGATGTTACAATGCTGGCAGACAAATCCGGTAATCCGATCCTGAATCTGCTTAAAATAATCAAAGGTCTGCGGTACGCCAATCACCATACCGTTCATGCGCACCGGATGAATCACCATTGTTCCCGTCGGCACAATATAAGAGTAATCGGTACTGACCGCAATCGGGACACCGATTGAATGACTTCCTCCAAGCACCAGGGAAACCGTCGGCTTACTTAATGAAGCAATCATTTCCGCAATGGCAAGTCCCGCTTCCACATCTCCTCCCACCGTATTTAAAAGAATCAGTACTCCGTCAATATTTTCACTGTCTTCAATGGCGGCAAGCTGTGGCAGAATATGTTCATACTTTGTTGTCTTGGAATTGCTTCCCAGATTATCATGCCCCTCAATTTCACCTATTACTGAAATCAGATGAATGGTATTTTCTTTTTCATTTTTATTTAAAGTCGCCTGTCCGGTTTCTTCAATTCTCCGGTCACGGTTCTTTTCTTCCTCTACCCTTTTATTCTGTTCGTTTTCCACACGGTCTTCCTCCCCCAAACATAATAAATGCACCGGAAGTTTCCTTCCCGATGCGTTTATTATGTCCTTAATAAGGATTCTTATTCGTATGTAACTGCCTCTAACCTTTCCGGTCCCTTTCTTCCATTTCATCAAGTTTCCGGTCAAATGCAAGCATATCATCCATATTGATTTCAATATCAAAATCAAGCTGTCGGGAAACATGCTTTTTCGGTCCCGGCAGAGGATTCTCCAGATATTTCACCTTTCTTCCATCCGGAGCTGTAAAGAAATCAGAATTTTCTGACTGCTTTTCTTCCCCAGTCAGTTCATCCGGAAAGCGCCAGTCTTCCGAATCATCGTCCGGATCAAACCGCCAGTCTTCCGGTGCGGCAGGTGATTCTTCTGCCTCCTGTTTTGGTATTTCCTGTCGGAAAGCCTTCAATTCCTCTCTGTGCTTCTTATAACAGATCTGACCGACATTGCAAAGCATTCCAAGAAGAATGACTGCTACGACATAAATCACATATTTCAATTCCAGTCCCTGACAGGTTCCCGGCAGCTCCTTAAGCAGTCCGAA
>USDI01000114.1 GCA_900553305.1 uncultured Lachnospiraceae bacterium | reverse complement strand
TGACGTTCATACCATATAAAGCAAGGCCGATGTATATGCGGTGTAGCCGTATTAAATATGCATGCGCCCTGGGAGGCTACAAGCAAGGCCGATGTATATGAGACAAAGCGTGGCTATGTGGCATTCTTAAAGGGAGCAACCATCTAATGAAGACATCGGATTTTAATTTTGAGTTACCGGAGGAGCTGATCGCCCAGGATCCGCTGGAGGACCGCTCCTCCTCAAGATTGCTGATTGTCGATAAGAAAACCGGGGAATGGAAGCATGAAATTTTCCGGAATATTATCGATTATCTGAAACCGGGAGACTGCCTTGTTTTAAACAATACGAAAGTATTACCGGCGCGTCTCATGGGAACCAAGGAAGATACCGGAGCTTCGGTAGAGATTCTTTTACTGAAACGCAGGGAAGGCGACGTGTGGGAGACGCTGGTGAAGCCGGGAAAGAAAATGCGTCCCGGTGCAAAGGTGGTCTTTGGTGATGGCAGACTGAAAGCAGAGGTCATGGATGTCGTTGAAGAGGGCAACCGTCTTGTGAAGTTTTATTATGAAGGAATCTGGGAAGAGGTTCTGGATTCGTTGGGCGAGATGCCGCTTCCCCCTTACATTACCCATAAGTTAAAGGACAAGAACCGTTACCAGACGGTGTATGCGAAGTTCGACGGATCTGCCGCAGCACCGACAGCAGGACTTCATTTTACGAAGGAACTGCTGCAGCAGATTGAACAGAAGAGCGTAAGGCTTGCGTATGTGACGCTTCATGTGGGCTTAGGAACCTTCCGGCCGGTGAAGGTGGATGATGTGTTAGAGCATCATATGCATTCGGAATATTATCAGGTGACACAGGAAGCTGCAGACATTATCAATCAGACGAAGGAAAACGGCGGACGTGTAATCTGTGTCGGAACAACAAGCTGCCGGACGATTGAAAGCGCCGCGGATGAAAACGGAAGGCTGGAGGAATGCTGTGGAAATACCGAGATCTTTATTTATCCGGGATACCAGTTTAAGGTTTTAGACTGCCTGATTACGAATTTCCATTTGCCGGAGTCAACACTGGTGATGCTGGTAAGTGCGTTGGCAGGACGGGATCATGTTCTTGCCGCTTATGAAGAAGCAGTACGCAAAAAATATCGGTTTTTCTCTTTTGGGGATGCCTGTTTTTTTACAGATACTTTACAAAAACAGGATTTATGAGTAAGATAGTACTAATGGAGGGTTTACTATGGAAGAAAGAAGAAGGAATAACCGAATTAAATTGACATCGACTTTGCTTATTAAGAGGCTGGATCGTAACACGCAGGACCCCGTAGAGATTGAGATCCTCGATGTATCCAAGTCCGGAGTGGGATTTTCCTGTTCCAAGCCGTTGGAGATCGGAGCTGTGTATGAGTCTAATCTCCGTATCTGGACACGGGAAGTGTTGCATGCCTTTTTGGAGATTGTCCGTATTGAGAAGGCTGAGGATGGATTTATTTATGGAGCAATCTTCATTGGGATGCCGGAGATGGAAGCATCCAGAATTGAGTTGTATGATACCATTAATAGTCTGACTCAGGGTAAATGATGAAAAAGAAAAGAATTTACACGGCAGCGGCAGTTTGTCTGCTGGTGCTTTTGTATATTATGATTTTTCTGCTGTCGTCCGATGTGGCAGAGGATTCCTCGGTGAAAAGCTCGGCAGTAACGGAGCTTCTATTGAAAATCTGGAGTTTCTTCCAGAAGAATGACCAGACACCAACGACAGAGGCTGTCGTAGATCTCTTTCCGCTTGAGCTTGAGAAGATCGTGCGGAAGCTGGCACATTTTTCCGAATATCTCTGTGTCGGTCTGCTTTCCTACAGTCTGGTTTTGCTGTGGTGGAAGGGAAAGGTCTGGAACGGCAGGCTTCTGATCGGAATGCAGTTATTGCTGTCGGCATCCCTGGATGAAATTCACCAGTATTTCGTGCCGGGCAGATATGCGGCGGTGAAGGATGTTCTCATTGACTGTGCGGGTGGAATTACCGGCATGGTGATCATTGGAATGGTATTTGCAATAAAAAGACATAAAAAGCCCCCTGTACCCTGATAGGTGCAGGGGATTTTTGTGTCTGCGAACTCTTTTTAGGGAAGATGGGTGAGATATCCATTTTCCTGTAACAGTTTTTCGGCCTGTTTCAGGCTTTCTTCCTGATAAACCTCGATGCGGAGAGCACCATCGGTACGTTCCCTGTTATGGGTAATGCCGATGTTCTTAATGCTGATGCGATTTTGGGCAAGCAGCATGGCAACGGATGCAAGAGCACCGGGCTGATCGGCAATTTCAACATGAATTGCATAGGTCTTCTTGATCGGGCCGCTCGAAGTGTTGACGAAGGAATCCCGGTAGTCACGTGCTTCTTTAAAAAAGTCGAAGATTTCCTGTGCCGTTGAATCATCAATCAGCTTCTTTGCATTCTGCAGGGCTGTAATGTAATGCTCCAGTAACACCGAAATATTCTCCTTGTTTGTCAGGCAGATCTGCTGCCACATCACAGGAGAAGAAGAGGAAATCCGGGTGATATCCTTAAAGCCTCCGGCTGCGATGGTTTTCATCAGTTCATCAGGGGTGTCCTCTGCTTTAATCAGGTTTACTAAAGAAGCGGATACCACATGTGGAAGGTGGCTTACCGCACCGGTGATGAAATCATGCTTCCGGTAATCCATAAGGAGCGGTACGGAACCGATGGTTTCGATGAGGTCACGGAAGGCTGATATGGTTTCTTTGGGAACGCCGCTGCAGGGAGTCAGAATGTAGTAAGCATTCTGTAAAAGCAGGGACTTGGAATTGATAAATCCAACACGTTCGCTGCCTGCCATGGGGTGGCCGCCGATGAAACGGTCCTCTAACTGTAATTCCTCCACCTGTTTATGGATGTGGGTTTTGACACTTCCAACATCGGTAATCAGACAGTTATCCGGTGTAAATTTTTTTAACAAGGATAAATTATGGGCATTATCGGAAACCGGCGCACATAAAAATACGCAGTCACATTGCGCAAAGGCTTCATTAACGGAACCGGTGGTTTCGGATGCAACACCGCTTGTCAGGGCAAGCTTCATGGTATCCGGATCTGCATCAAAAACAAGGATCCGGCTTGATGGAAGCTTTTCACGGATGGCGCGCGCAATGGAGCCGCCAATCAGTCCGAGTCCGATAAAACCAAAGGTTTGAAAATCTGTATTCATGATCATGTCAAACTCCTGTTCATAAGAGAAGCGAAGGGCTTTAATTCCGTCATCAGGGTATTGAAGTGTTCAAAGGTCAGGGACTGCGGACCATCGGAGAGGGCGTGGGCGGGATCATTATGCACTTCAATAATCAGTCCGTCTGCACCGCTTGCCACAGCAGCCTTCGCCATAGGGGGAACGTAAGCATAAGCTCCGGTTGCATGGGAAGGATCCACAATGACCGGAAGGTGTGTTTTGGATCTTAATACAGGAATGGCGCTTAAGTCAAGCGTATTTCTGGTAGCAGTTTCGTAAGTACGGATGCCCCGTTCGCATAAAACGACGTTCGGATTGCCTGCATCCATAATGTATTCAGCAGCGTTCAGCCATTCATCGATGGTGGCACATAAGCCTCTTTTTAATAAAACCGGAAGTCCGGACTGGCCGGCTTCTTTTAACAGAATGAAGTTCTGCATGTTCCGGGCGCCAATCTGAATCATGTCCACATATTTGACTGCCGCCTCAATTGCTTCACGGCTTACGACTTCGCATACGGTTGCAAGACCGGTTGCCTGTCCTGCCTCCTGCATATATTTCAGACCGTCCTCTTCAAGCCCTTGGAAAGAGTAGGGCGAGGTACGCGGCTTGTATGCTCCGCCACGCAGAACGCTGGCTCCGGCTTTCTTCACGGCAACAGCGATCTTCATAAGCTGGTCATTGCTTTCAACGGCACAGGGACCGGCGATTACGGTAAGGTGGCCGGGGCCGAAAGAGGTATTGCCGACCTTTACAACACTGGGATCCGGATGGAATTTAATGTTGCTTAATTTATAGCTTTCGGTTACCGGGAGAATCCGGTCTACGCCATCAAAAATCGTCAGGTTATCGGTGGAAAGACGGGTTTTATCACCAACGACACCGATGATGGTGACCTGATCACCTTTCGAAAGATGCACATGTAATCCGTTTTCTTCGATATATCTGGTAACAGCTCCGATACTCTGGTCGGAGGCATTGGGTTTCATAACAACAATCATGGTATAACTTCCTTTCTTAATGTATAATATATTACAGAACTATTTTGCAGAAATATCAATTCTTTAGCACTTCGACGCTTCGACGCTTTAGTCTATGACACTTCAACGTACTAATTTTAATTCCGATTGCAGTATATGTCAATATAGAAATTAGAAATTATGGGAACTGTTCAGAACCCCATTCGTATACTCATTATGCATATTTTATCTTACAGAACATAAATATAAAAGAACATGTGGGAAAATTCACCAAAAACGCTTGTATATTATCAGAAAATTTAGTAAAATAGATGCATGGTATTTGAAAGAATGGAGGGAAACACATGAATATTTACACAACAGATAAGATTCGTAATGTTGCTCTGATTGGACATGGGGGAAGCGGTAAAACGTCTTTGGCAGAAGCAATGGCATATCTGTCCGGAATTACCTCCCGGATGGGGAAAGTCGATGACGGTAATACCGTAAGTGATTTTGATAAAGAAGAAATCAAACGTAAGATTTCCATAAATACTTCCGTGATTCCCATTGAGTGGGAAGGATACAAGATCAATATTCTTGATACACCCGGATTTTTCGATTTCGCAGGGGAAGTAGAGGAAGCGATCAGCGCAGCCGGTGCAGTCATTATCGTGGTGAACGGCAAGTCCGGCGTGGAGGTAGGAACCCAGAAGGCATGGGAGCTGTGTGAGAAGTATAAGCTGCCCCGTATGATTTATGTCAGCAATATGGATGTGGATCAGGCTTCTTTCCGTCAGGTGGTAGAGGATATGACCGCAATGTTTGGCAAGAAGATGGCACCGTTCCATCTGCCGATCCGTGAGAATGAGAAGTTCGTCGGTTATGTCAATGTCATTACCGAGACCGGTAACCGCTGGCAGGGAAAGGATGTTGTGGAATGTGAGGTTCCCGAATACAATAAGGCAAATTTACAGATCTGTCGGGATACCCTGATGGAGGCAGTTGCTGAGACCAGTGAAGAAATGATGGAGCGTTATTTTGGAGGAGAAACCTTCTCTGAGGCCGAGATCCGTGCCGCATTACGGACGAACGTCTGTGACGGAAGTATCGTTCCGATGACCATGGGATCCAATATTTTATGTCAGGGCGTTTATACCCTGCTTGATGATATCATTAAGTATTTTCCGAGTCCGGAGAACCGTGTCGTCGCCGGAATTAATATGAAGACAAACGATATTTATCATGCAGATTACGATTTTTCCAAGGCAAAATCAGCATACATATGGAAGACCATCGTAGATCCGTTCATCGGTAAATACTCTCTGATTAAAGTAAACTCCGGCGTATTGAAGTCGGATGACATGATCTATAATGTAGACCGTGATATTGAAGAGAAGGTCGGCAAGCTTTATGTTTTACAGGGCAATAAGCCGATCGAAGTAAAGGAATTGCATGCCGGAGATATCGGTGCACTTGCGAAACTGACCGCAGCACGTACCGGAAACAGCCTTTCCACGAAGGCAACCACGATTAAGTATGGTAAATGGGAGATGCCCGTTCCTTATACTTATATGAGATATAAACCGAAGAATAAGGCAGATGTGGATAAATTATCGCAGGCTCTGCAGAAGATTTCCCATGAAGATCTGACGATGAAATATGTCAATGATGCAGAGAACAAGCAGATGCTGCTTTACGGTATGGGCGATCTGCATCTGGAAGTGATTGCAAGCAAGCTCTTAAATGATTATAAGGTAGAGATCGAATTAAGTAAGCCGAAGGTTGCGTTCCGTGAAACCATTAAGAAGAACAGTGACGTGGAATATAAGTATAAGAAGCAGTCCGGTGGACATGGACAGTACGGTCATGTCAAGATGCGCTTTAGTCCTTCGGGCAATCTGGAAGAGCCGTATGAATTTGAACAGGTGGTTGTAGGCGGTGCCGTTCCGAAGAACTACTTCCCGGCAGTTGAGAAGGGAATCCAGGAATCCGTATTGAAGGGGCCGCTGGCTGCTTATCCGGTCGTTGGTGTGAAGGCGGTTCTTTATGATGGTTCCTATCATCCGGTAGATTCCTCTGAAATGGCTTTCAAGATGGCAACAATTCAGGCCTTCAAGAAGGGCTTCATGGAAGCACATCCGGTATTGCTTGAGCCGATTGTTTCCTTAAAGGTTACCGTTCCGGACAGCTATACCGGTGACATTATGGGTGATCTTAATAAGAGAAGGGGAAGAGTGCTCGGCATGAATCCTTCCGCACAGGGAAAGCAGATCATTGAAGCGGATGTTCCGATGATGGAGCTGTTTGGATACTGCACCGATCTTCGTTCCATGACCGGCGGAAGAGGCGAATTTGAGTACCAGTTCTCACGCTATGAACAGTGTCCTTCGGATGTACAGGAGAAGGAAGTGGCAGCGAGAGCAGCGAAGGTTGCAGAGGGCAGCGAGGAAGCATAAGAAAATCGAGATGAGGTTTTTGTGGGGGATATCGAAAAGGTATCCCCCTTTTCTTGACATTTGCTGGCAGAATAGGTACAATTTAGGTTGGTTTTTATAGAAGTAAAGAGTTCGATGAAAGAAAGGCTGGGTAATCGCTATGGCAATCCCTTATAATCACAGAGAAATTGAAAGCAAATGGCAGAAATACTGGGAGGAGCATCAGACATTCAAGACCGATGTCTGGGATTTCTCCAAACCCAAGTATTATGCATTGGATATGTTTCCGTATCCTTCCGGAGTCGGTCTGCATGCCGGACATCCAGAAGGCTATACCGCAACCGATATCATGTCCAGAATGAAGAGAATGCAGGGCTATAACGTGCTTCA